>NZ_JBSHNS010000341.1:0-3734 GCF_053601635.1 Pontimicrobium sp. MEBiC01747 | reverse complement strand
GTCTAAAATGGTTTTATGGTCGAACGCTAATTCTGGAATTTCATTTACAGGAAACCATTGTGCTTCTGCCGCATCTGTTGCTGCTTCAATTTTAAAGTGATTGGGTTTAACGAGTCCGAAATAGCTAATAGAGATGACTCTGTTTCTTGGGTCTCGTTTTGGTTTACCAAAGGAATATAACTGTTCTAAATAATCGATTTTAACGCCTGTTTCTTCTTCTAATTCTCGTTCTACGGCTTCTTCTAGAGATTCGTTTTCTAATACTAATCCTCCTGGTAATGCCCAAGTATCTTTAAAGGGTTCTACTCCTCTACGAATTAAAAGTACTGATAGATTTTTTTTAGACTCGTAACCAAAAACGACAGCATCTACCGCCACTTTAATATTTTGAACTACCCCCATAATTTGCGTATTTGTAACGCAAATTTATAGCTTTATAAATACAATTAAAAGGTGTTTTTAAAAATATTGCCCAATTCCAAACACTAATCCTTTGGTAGCATCTGGTGTTATGCCTATGCCATAGTCGATTCTAAAAGTGGCATTAAATATTTGTTTATGTATAAAGCGAAGTCCAACTCCTGGGTAGACTCTAATATTTTGAGAGTCGCTAAAATCACCGAAATCGCCTCCTGGGTTCCTCCATGTACCTGCATCTATAAAGGCATTTCCTTGTAGAGCAAACCAGCCTTTTTCGTATAACGTATGCCTATATTCTGTATTTAAAACAATAGCTCCTGTACCTCTATCTATGGTATTACCAACGCCTCTTATATTTAAATTATTATCTACAGAAAAGGGTGCAAATGGTGTATTGTTATTTGTAGAAAAACCTACACGCATTCTATTAGCCCAATTGCCTTTATCGCCTATTCTAGCATAATATATAAAGTCGTTCCACCCTATAACAAATTCGGGTAAATGCTCATCGCTTGTAGAGGTTACATATTGAAAATTAAGTGTACTTTTAAATCCTTTTACATATTGGTAATCGTAATCTAAATTATTATACTCATAAATAAATTTATATAGTAGTTTTTTAACATTTAGTGCTAAAGGTACCGCAGGGTTAGTTGCTCCCGACTTATATGCATACTTTTCTGAAAAGTAATTAACTCCTGCTTCTATACGATTATGAAAGTTTATTTGATAGAGCCCTAAAACCTCGTAAGATGTATTTCTATATTTATAATCGGCTGTTGTATTGTCAAAAAACACAGGTTCTTGTGTTATTAAATCTTGATGATTTATTGCTAGTCCTAATTGTCTACTAAATAAAAAAGGGGCTCTAAAATTAATTCCATAGCTACTGTATATATCTTTTTGATAAAAGCCTCCAAAGGTCATATTTCTACCTAATAGGTTAAACTCATACAGCCCTAATCTATAGGCAAATTCGCCTTCGTTAGAGGTGTAAATATTTGCAGATGGTATAATTGTAAAGTTTTCTTCTATATTATAAAAAACGTTATACGAATTATCATGAGAGTAAAAGACTTGATAATACGCATGGGCTACAGATGGTAACCGTTTTAATTGTTTTATGTCGTTTTCTATAGCTACAGAATCTAGTATACTACCTGCTTTTACTGTAGCTATTTTTTTTACAAAAGATGTTTTTATCTTTTTATTTCCTTGAATTTTTAAGTCTAGTACTATTTTATCTTGACCAAAGCTTTGCAATGCAAAAATTCCAAAAAATAGAACTATAAAAAACTGTTTCATCATTATTCTGTTATAAAAGGTTTTTGCGCTACTAAATTAACCCAATTATCTAAGCTAACATCCATTAATGTATAATTGTACATTGTATTATTAACCAATGCTGATGGTGTACCTTGCGTTATGTTTAACACAACATTAGTGGTGTCATAATATTTAAACTGATTATCGTAAGTATAGGTGCCAGATATTAAATTGTTTTCTGAATCTGAAAGTACTTGAAAATAAATAGCATTATCTCCAAAGGCATTAGCTTCCCAACTAAATTGTGGCATTAAATTTAGTTCTTGATTAATAGTTATATCATTATTCCACACTGAGGGTTTTGTTACTTGTTTGGTACGGATTGGGTTAGATATTTTAATTTCTCCATTAAGTTCATACGTTACAATTATCCATTTCTCTGTGGTTAGCTCTGTTTTAAAAAAACGTAGATAGCCATTAAAAAACGGGCTACTTTCTAAACTTATTTTTTTGTAATTATTAAAGTTTGAGTTTGTAACATTGGTATCTTCTGTTTCGAAATATTGAATATTGGTAGCACCTTCTTTTGGGTAAAAAAAGGTTAAAACAGCATTAGTATTATTTTCGCTAGCTGCACAAGCTATTACTGCTCCTGTTTCTATTGTTTTCCCACTTACATAATCTTCTAATGTATTAATTATAATAGCTGTATTTTCATCGTCTCTTGAACAAGATGCGATTACTATTAAGATTACTATAAGTTTTAGTACTTTCATGTGTTACTCTTATCTTTTTTTTGAGTGGTTACATAAACATATTAAAACATTATATTTTTTAATATGTTTCAATTAATGTAACGCATAATGTGCTTTTATTAATTCTTCTACAGGTTTATTTTGTGGTGTAAATCTAGAATTATTTTTACCTCCAGATGTTTCATGATCATGATACCATTTCCAAATAAATCCTCCTGCAAACCATTCTTCTTTCCAAAACGTATCAAACAATGCTTTTGTAGTATTGGTTTGTGCTTCTAAATTTACACTAGTCATGCTTCTGTCTGATCGCCAAGGTTCTTTCCCTGAAAAATCTACGCTTCTATAACCAAATTCTGTAAACAGAATAGGTTTATTATGTTTTAAAGACATGCCTTTTATTGTTTCTTTATGGGCATTCCATCCTTTTAAACATTCTTCTACTGTAGGTGTTTTACTTATAGAAACAGGAAAATAGGCATCTACCCCAATAAAATCTAAACGATTCCAAAATGGGGTGCGTTTAAACTCGTCCCAATTAGCTGCATAAGTTAGTTTTCCTTTGTAGCGTTTTTTTATTTCTGTTATTAAGTTATCCCAGTATTTAGGTCTATTTTCTACAAATAATTCTAATTCTGTACCTATACAAAATAGCTCTGCATTTATTTCATTAGCTAAATCTGCATATTCTAATATAAATTTAGAGTAGGCCTCTTCTAGTGTTTTCCAATCGGCTTCTGTTTCCATTTTAATATATCCTGTAAACTCACCGCGCCATACCCATATTTGGGGTTTTAGCATTATTTTTATGCCTTTAATTTTTAATTGCTCTGCGTATTGCTTAGCACCAGATTTTGTTTCCCCAAACCATTGCCTATCTGTATTAAATGCTATTTTTGGATGCTTTAAATCTTTAATAAATCCAAAAGGCATTATTGCTGCATAATTAGCATTTATATTTACTACTGGGCTAATATGTTGCTCATTAACTGGTACTCCTGAGGCAACAAAACTAACCCCGTTAATTTTTGAGTTTTGTGCTGTACACGATTGTAGTAAAAGGTATAAAAAAAGGAGTTTAATATACTTCATTTTAAAGTCGTTTTATTAAACTCCCAATTTACTATTTATACTATAATAATGCTCTTAAACCTATGCTAAAAGTTTGTCCTAACCCTTGGAAGTTATTTCCTCTAATAAATTTACCATAAGAGGCTTCTACGTTTAATGCTTTTGTTAATTGGTATTTTCCTCCAAAACCTAATTGTGTATAGTTTTGCTCGAAGTTATTTC
>NZ_JBSHNS010000340.1:0-2373 GCF_053601635.1 Pontimicrobium sp. MEBiC01747 | reverse complement strand
ATACGATACATTATTTTAAAGTACGATACTGCACTGTTTTTTCTGGCAATAGTTATTGCTTTCGCCTTGTTGAACTTTAAAGATAGAAAGAAGCAATACGGAGTCGTTATCTTGGGGTTAATTGTTGCTTATTTATTGCGCAATGTAGAAGCGTCTATTATTTTATTTAGCGTTTTTTTACCGACTATAATTCATGTATACCTTTTTACATTGTTGTTTATGTGGTATGGCAATTTAAAAACCAAAGCTCGTGTAGGTTATTTTAATGTTATTTTATTACTGCTTGTTCCTGTTATTATTGCTATTATTAATATTGATGGTAAATCGTATCATTTTTCTGATAGTGTTAAGCAAATATTTACAGAGAACAATTTCCATATTATTAATGTGCATATCTATAAATTACTTGGTTTAAGTGATGGGACAAAGTTCTTTTTTTATGAGAGTATAGATCTAAAAGTGCAAATGTTTATTGCTTTTGCTTATACTTATCATTATTTAAACTGGTTTTCTAAAACTACTGTTATTGGTTGGCATAAACGTTTAAATAAAAAAAAGACAATTGTTATAATGGTGTTATGGATCGCTTCTGTAGCATTGTATTTTTATAGTTATAAAGTTGGTTTAATTATGTTGTTGTTTTTAAGTATGATTCATGTTTTTATGGAGTTTCCTTTAAATATTATATCTATAAAAACGATTGGCAAATCGTTCTATAAAAAGAGATAATCTGTAAAACAAATGCATTATATTTATTGACAGAATTAAAATTGTTATAAATGAATAGAATTAATATTGTTTTACTGTTAGTATTACTGGTTATGTCATGCGGTAATAAGCGTTTAATGAAAGAGGCTAGGCCTAGTATAAAAACAATTAGCGCTGTAGATATTGATGTGCTTATTGAAGATTCTACTTTAAACGTAAGGGCTCTTGAAGTAATTAAAAAGAAAGATGGTTTTGCTTTTTTAACTTCTAAAGGGCAATTTGGAACTTTTGTTATGCCCGATGTTACAATAAATATAAAAAAAGACTACATTAAAAACTTTCCTATTCAATTAAAGCACGATTCTATTTTGCCTAATTTTAGGGCTTTGGCTGTAAACAAAAAAACTGCTTATGGGATTAGTATTGGTAACCCTACTTTAGTGTATAATCTAGATGTTGATAAAGAAAAAATAAAGCTAGTTTATACAGAAGTAAATGAGAAAGCATTTTATGATTCTATGGAGTTTTGGAATGAGGAGGAAGGTATTGCTATTGGAGATCCTACAGAAGATTGTATGAGTATTATAGTTACAAGAGATGGTGGGAATTCATGGTCTAAGTTATCTTGTGATGTATTACCAAAAGCTAAGGATGGAGAGGCTGCTTTTGCAGCTAGTGATACTAATATTGCTATAGTAGGTGATAAAACATGGGTTGCTACTGGTGGTAAAACCAGTAGAATTTTATATTCACCAGATAAAGGACATACTTGGCAGGTTTTTGAAACGCCTATAATACAAGGTATAGAAACAACAGGAATTTATTCTGTAGATTTTTATGATGAATTGAATGGTTATGCTATTGGTGGTGATTATACAAAACCAGAGGCGAATGCAGCTAACAAAATAAAGACTAAAGACGGTGGAAAAACATGGGAGTTGGTTGCACAAAACCAAAACCCAGGGTATAGAAGTTGTGTTAAATATGTACCTAATAGTGGCGGAAAGGCTTTAGTTGCTATTGGTTATAAAGGGATAGATTATTCTAACGATAGCGGAAACACTTGGAAACATTTAAGTGATGATGGGTATTATACTATTAGGTTTTTAAATGACAGTATCGCTTTTGCAGCTGGAAATAAAAAAATCTCTAAATTAACGTTTAAATAAGAAGATTACCTTATGCTATAGAGATATTAAAAAAAAACAGCCAATTGGCTGTTTTTTAATGTCTTGACTTTCTTATTTCTCCTTTTTTACCTCTATGTCGTTCTTTAAACTCTCTAATCATTTTTTGTCTAAAAGATCTATCGGCCTGCATAAGTTTCATTATTTTTTTAGCAGAAAGTACCTCTTGAAGTTTTTTGTAATAACTTTTTTGTAGCTTAATACGTTCTTCTTCAATTTTAATAATATTATCCAAAAGCATTTTAGCTTCGGCTTCTGTTAAATCTTCAGGGTTTTTACCTTTTAATTTATGTTTTAAATCGCTCTTTTCTCTAATTTTATGTCTTGCTTCTTCATTTGCATTGTATATAGGCCAAAAGTCTTGAGCTTCTTTTGTGGTTAAGTCTAGTTTTTCGGTAATATGTGCTATTTTTAAAGCTTTTAATTTATCCTTACTTATGCGCTGGGCGTGCATATTAACTGTAAGGAGTAGTAATAG
>NZ_JBSHNS010000339.1:0-3573 GCF_053601635.1 Pontimicrobium sp. MEBiC01747 | reverse complement strand
GTATAGAACACTAAACGGGCACGATTTTCTAATAAATCGTATTCAATTTTATCTGGTGTATCTCCTGGCTGGTGATAGTCGTCATGAGTTCCATTAAAATAGAATATTACAGGAATGTTATTCTTTGCAAAATTATAGTGGTCAGATCTATAGTAAAAACGATTTGGATCGTCCTTTTTATTAAAGGTATAATCTAATTCAATATTCATATACTTTTGGTTCATCGCTTCCGATATATTATGTAAATCAGTACTTAATTTATCACTTCCAATTAAGTAAATATAATTACGGTCTCCTTCTTTACGTTTAGGATCTGTACGTCCAATCATATCTATATTTAAGTTAGCAACGGTATTTGCTAATGGAAATATAGGGTCGTTATCTGTATAGTGGCGAGAGCCTAATAATCCTTTTTCTTCACCAGTAACATTTAAGAATAAAATAGAACGTTTTGGCCCGTTACCATCTTTTACCGCTTTAGCAAATGCTTCTGCAATTTCTACTACAGCTACAGTACCAGAACCATCATCATCTGCACCATTATATACTTCTCCATTTTTAACCCCTTCGTGATCTAAATGCGCAGAGATAACAATAATTTCATCAGGCTTTTCAGAACCTTTAATATATGCTGCTACGTTTTCTGAAGAAATAGACTTAGATTTCTTTTTAAAATCTATGGTCATAGGCGTATTAATAACTTTTGGAGTATCATTGGTGTCGATATCGCTAATTATATTTGTTGCAAAATCTTCATTAATTAACAAGTAGTACATGTTATCTTCTTTCCCTACTAGAGACATTCTTCCGCTAGAAGTACCGAAACGCATTTTTGCCATAGGGAAAACTCTAGGGTAGTAAAATAAAACAGCTACAGCTCCTTTTTCTTTTGCAATGTCTCTTTTTAAAGCAAACTGCTGTCTAAAGTTAGACCATTTAGAATCTCCTGTTTCTCCAGAAATTAAGTTAGTTCCATCTTCGTTTTTTGGTTCACCAGCTTTTATAACTACAATTTTTCCTTTTACATCAATGTTAGTATAGTTAGAATATTTTTCATCCTCTATACCATAACTTGCATATACAATATCTTTTGCAGATAGTTTACCTGTTTCTCCTCCGCCAACAGACACAATATGGTCTGTAGCTGTAAATGTTTTATTATTTGCTGTGATGGTAACCTCTGGAGGCGACATAACTTCTAATGGTACATTTTGAAAATAATCGCCATCTTTTTTAGCAGCAGGAATACCATATTTAATATAATGGTCTTTTAAAAAGTCAACCGCCATTTTTTGGCCTGGCTCACCAGTTTCTCGACCTTGAAACTCATCTGATGCATATTTGTATAATGCTGTTTTAAGATCTTCTTGAGTAATTGTGTTTGCATAATCCGCAGGATTTGCAACGGCTTTCTTGCTAGCGGTTTTGTTAGATGTACCACAGGCAACAACTAATAGAGCTAAAGCAAAAAGAGATAATCCTTTTTTCATAAATTTAATGTCATTTTAAAATGGTTACCTGTTGTATTGTAAATAATTATAACAAAATATAACAGGAACAATTATTCTATTTGTTTTTAGATAATTGATTTTTGGTATTAATTAGTAAAAATGGTTGCCGTAAAAATACAAGAAAATAAGCGGTTAAACGATTGTGTTTAACACTTTTTAACACCTTAAAGCGCAGCATTATTAATGGGTCTATTTTCTTGGTTTGCGAGCTGCCATGCTGTAGCAAAAATAAACTGTGTACGTTTTTGCAATAGACTATAAGCTATTTTATCTGGTGTATCTGTAGGTTTATGATAATCGCTATGTTCTCCATTAAAATAAAAGATTACAGGAATGTCTTGTTGTGCAAAGTTATAGTGATCGGATCTGTAATAATAACGATTAGGGTCGTCTTCTGCATTGTAGGTATAGTCTAGCTCTAAATTAAAGAAGGTATTATTTACTTTTTCTGAAATATAATGAACCTCCTTACTAATACGGTCAGAGCCTATAAGATATATATAATTTGGTGTATTAGTATGTTTTGGGTCTACACGACCTATCATGTCTATATTTAAATTAGCAATGGTATTTTCTAAAGGAAAAGCTGGATTCTCTATATAATAGTTAGAACCATATAAACCTATTTCTTCTGCTGTTAGGTGTAAAAATAAGACACTACGTTTGGGACCATATCCATCTTTTGCTGCTAATTTAAAGGCTTGAGCTATTTCTAAAATAGCAACAGAGCCAGAACCATTATCGTCTGCACCAAAATGAATAGTATCATTTTTAACTCCTAAATGATCTAAATGCCCAGATATTATAAGTAATTCTTCAGGTTTTTCTGATCCTTTAATATAGGCTAAAACATTTTCAGATTTTCCAGCACCCTCAGGAAGAAATTGCGAAGGAATATGCTGAAAGTATGAAGAGGATAGAGCAGGGGCTATTTGTTCTCTTTCGTAATATGCCTTTAAAAAACGAGTGGCTTTTCTTTGACCTTCTTGCCCTGTTTTTCGGCCTTCAAAATCTTTTGAAGCAAATTGATATAAGTTTTCTTTGAGTTCTTTTGCAGTAATAGTATTAGCATATTTAGCAATTAATGTACTATCGTTTATGGTTATACTATTCTTTAAGTTTTTAATTTTTGTACTATACTTAGTTGTTGCACAGGAGCCTACTAACGCAAATGCAGAAAGTATTAAAAAAGATTTCATGTATTGTATTGTGTCTTCAGTTAGGGATAATAATATACTATTACAGTAGTTATTATTTTAACCAAAGATATGAAATCGTTTTAAATAGTATTCCCGAATAGAAATTAATGTTTAATAATAAAACTATTTATTATCTATACATGAATACAGCCTAAAGATTATTCATCAATGTCTATATCTTCTAGCTCCTCGTCTAATTCTTCTATAGAGTTCTCTAAAGACTTTTCTTCTCGCTTTTCTAATTGCTCTATATCTCCAACTTCATTAGTTTCAAAAATAGTTTTATAAGTGGCTAGAGATAATGCAATAATGCTAAATAAAAATATAAGTTGCACAGTGTGTTTTGCACCACCTTCTTTTTTAGCTTTCCAAAAAGCTAGTAGCCCAAAAATAAATGTTAAAGTAGCAGGTATAAAAGCTAGTTTAAATGTTGGTAATACGGATAATACAACTGCTAAAACACCAGTGATGACTCCTAAAATGATAAAAAGTTTTTTCATTAGTTTATATTATTTGCTAGTAAGTATTAGTTTTTTAGTCCTGTTGCCGATTTTATTTTTAATTCACCATTACCTATGGCTACTTTAAATTTTGCAAAAACAGGTATTTTATTCTCGTCTGCTGTTAGCCATAAAAAGTTACTATTGCTCCCTTTTAAAACATTATTGGCAACGCCAATTTTTAGTTTGTAGCATTCTTTAGGCCCTATTGCAGTATTAATAGTTTCTTTTTTTACGTATGTAAAAGAGAATTTTGTTTCTTTATTATCGAACAATACAGTAAATGTATCACTAGCACCTACAGGCGCTTTTTTAATATCTAAACTTCTTAAATAATAAATTGTGGATACTATATCTCTTGTT
>NZ_JBSHNS010000338.1:0-1311 GCF_053601635.1 Pontimicrobium sp. MEBiC01747 | reverse complement strand
AAATAGAGTTGAATAACTCAAAAACTTTAAAAGATTATTTCGACTATTTTAATGAGCAGATGGACTATTTTAAAATCCGTTTAGCTTTAAGTGTTATTGAAAAAGAAAACATGTAACAATGGATATTATAGACTTTATTATAGGAGCTTTATTAGCTAATGCTATGCCACATTTTGTAATTGGGATTACTAAAACCAAGTTTTTAGGACTGTTTGGCTACTCACCTAGAGGCAACATTATGTATGCAGTTCTTCAGTTTATTATATGCTTAATTTTAATAACCGTAAAATATAGTTTTACAGAAATTATAACTAACGGCTTTTTTATGGGGCCATTAACTGTTATGAGCTTATATTTTGTTTTCGGAAAATGGATTTTAGCCTTTTATAACAGAAAATCAATCAAATAATGGTTTTATTTAGTACCAACATTTTATAAATACGCGAGTATAAATACTATAAATAATTGATAGTATCTTAAATATAGTCTAACTTCGTAAGGCTATTACTAAAAGAAAACAATACACTTGAAAAAGGTACTTCTTATTATATCTGTTATTTTTTCTCAATTTATATTTGCTCAAGGCGAAGGTAATATTTGGTACTTTGGTTTTAATGCAGGGTTAGATTTTAATGTAGATCCTCCTGCAGTATTAACTAATAGTAGTCTATCGTCTAACGAAGGTTGCGCTTCTATTTCTGATGCCTCTGGAAATCTTCTTTTTTATACAGAAGGCACAACAATTTGGAATAAAGACCATGAGATTATGAGTAATGGAGATGCGTTATTAGGTAACCCTTCTGCTACACAATCTTGTATAATTGTAAAAAAACCAGAAGACAATAACACCTATTTTGTATTTACGCTAGATTTTGAAGCAGGAAATAATGGTTTTAGATATTCTGAAGTAAATATGGTACCAAATAATGGACTAGGTGTGGTATTAGTTGCTAATAAAAACACATTATTACTAGATACTGTTACAGAAAAAGTAACGGCAGTTCAGCATGCAGATGGCATAAACACTTGGGTGGTTGTACACGGTTGGAATAATAATAACTTCTACGCTTATTTAGTTACAAGCTCTGGTGTTAGCGATACTCCTGTAATAAGTAGTGTTGGGCCAATAAGTAATGGCGTAAACCAAAACACGGTTGGCACATTAGTATTTTCGCCAAATGGAGAAAAAGCAGCAATGTGTAATAATAGAAACGAAACTATTTTGTTTGACTTTAATGCAGATACAGGAGTTATTAGCAACCCAATTACAATAAATAATAAATCTAATACATACGGCGCAGCTTTCTCCCC
>NZ_JBSHNS010000337.1:0-999 GCF_053601635.1 Pontimicrobium sp. MEBiC01747 | reverse complement strand
TAAAGTCCAATTGTTTAATGTCTCTTTTTAATTATAAAAAACACATGCCCTCTTAATTTGATTTATTAAATACTTAGTTAAAGTATAATCGCTTTACTTACTAATGGGTAACCCTTTTTTATAGGTTGTTACAGTTTTTTTATAAAAAATATGACTATAATATTAATATAATGTATCTTATATTGATAGAGATTTAAAATAATTACTTACCACAGTTTACCTGAGTCTTTACAAAGAAATCATTTATAACCCGTCTACAATCATTTAACTTGTTTACGTTAATGGAGTAAAACAAATTTTTACCTTTAGTATCTTGATCTAACAATCCTATTTTTTTTATTTCATTTAAATGTTGGGAAATAGTTGGTTGTGCTAACCCTACATGTTTTACTAACTCATTACAATTGCAATTTTTGTTTTTGCTAATGTGTTGTATAATAGCAATACGTGCTGGATGACCTAATACTTTTGTTATTAAAGCAGTTTGGTTTTGCTGCTCATCGAAAATATATTTTTTAGAAAACCCCATAATTTTTTATTTATATATTGCAATATTACGATAATTACTTAATTTAAAAAAGCCTGAATTATAAGTTCAGGCTCTTGTTTTTTTGTTTATTATTAGAACCAAGGTTTTTTACCAACTTGGTAAGTATTGTAAAATTCTTCGTCAGATTTTGTTAGGTAAATAATACCTTCTATTAAACCAATTATACCAGCAGCACCACAAGTAAGAACAGATGCTATTAATAATATAACACCTTCTTTATTGTAGCCTAATATAAATTTATGGATTCCGAGTCCACCAAATAATATTCCTAAAACACCAGCTAGTACTTTTTTATTTTCACTAGAAGTAACTTCATTAAAGGTTTCTTTGGCACCATCTGCAAACTCAGAAGCGGTTTCTTTGGCTTCTTCAGCGAATTCTGAAGCTTTTTCTTTTGCTTCTCCAGCTATTTTACCAGCTTTATCGGCAGCTTTTTTTCCACCTTCTTT
>NZ_JBSHNS010000336.1:0-4397 GCF_053601635.1 Pontimicrobium sp. MEBiC01747 | reverse complement strand
ATAAAGGGTATATTAAAATGGCAGAAAGTATTATCAAGCTTATTGTATAAGGATTGTTTATAAATGTGGTAACAAATTGTATCTCATTAAAGAAACCATAACACAATACAATAAAACCTAAAACAATAAGTGTTAGTGTTGCTATTTTGGATTTCCGTAAGTAAATGTTTGTATTAGTAGTATCTGCTTCTCCAATTAATAATATAGAGGATAAAAATGCACATAATCCTGCAAAAAATAAACCGACTAGAATAGAGAAGGTATTTAGCCAAGGCATAATATAAAGCTGGTTAAAGCTAAAGTTAGTATAGTCTTCTGTAATTATAAGTTTGCCAGATATAGTTGCGCCAAATGTCATTCCTAAAAAAATGGGGGTGACTAGGCTAGAAACTCTAAACATCCAGTCGTAAATTATTTGAGATTTATCTATATAAGCATCATAATGTCTAAACACAAAAGCAATGCCTCTTAGTGTAATGCCTAATAAAGTTAAGGTTAAAGGAATATGTAAATAAATAACTAGAATGTTATAAAATTTAGGAAAAGCAACCCATAAGATAACGACCATAATTATAATCCATATATGATTGGCTTCCCAAACAGGGCCCATAACTCGGTAAATGGTTTTTTTAGTTTGTTCTTGATTTTTTTTTGAAGAGAATAACTCTACAATACCTGCGCCAAAATCTGCACCAGCAAGAACAACATAAAGTAATAATGATATTGCTAAAAACGATAATACAATGTATAACATAGTTGTTAAATTTTAGAGTTATTCAATGCTTTTATTTGGCGAGACATTAACCATGTAACTGCAAGTGTTAAAACAGTATATACAATAACATAAAGATAAAAGCTATACACCATACCTGGCATTGGGGTAACGGCATCTTTAGTTTTCATGATATTATGAATAATCCATGGTTGTCTGCCTACTTCTGTAACAATCCATCCAGCTTCTAATGCAATAAATCCCGTAGGTGCTAATATTATAAATAGAATCCAGTACCGTTTATTAAGGCGCCATTTTTTCTTTTTAAGGCTAATAAAAAAGAACAGGCCAGCTAATAGTAACAGGGTGCCAAGACCTACCATAATTTGAAAAGCATAATGTACCATAGCTACATTTGGTCGTTCATCTTCTGGGAAATCGTTGAGTCCCTTTACTTCTGCATTAAAATCTCCAAAGGCTAAAAAGGATAACGCATTTGGTATTTTAATTTTATAATTTACTTCTTGTGTTTCATTATTTACAATACCGCCAATGTATAAAGGCGCTCCCTTTTCTGTGTTATAATGTGCTTCCATTGCTGCTAATTTTACAGGCTGTCTTTTTGCAATATCTTTAGCAGATAAATCACCACTTATAGGTTGTAATAATGCTGCAATGGCTCCAAAAGTAATGGCGATTTTAAAAGCTTTTTTATGTAGTTCTGGATGTTTGTTTTTATAAACTTGATAGGCATGTATGCCAGCGACAGCAAACCCTGTTGCGGTAAAGGCAGCTAAAGTCATGTGTAGCGCCTGTGTAAACCAAGCAGGGTTTAATAAGGCCTTTATAGGGTCTATATTTAGGAACGCTCCATTTACATAGTCAAACCCAGAAGGGGCGTTCATCCAACCGTTAGCGGATACAACTAAAATACCAGAAGAAACACCTGCAATACCAACGATAACTCCTGTAAACCAGTGAAATTTTTCAGGTAATTTTTTCCAACCGTAGAGATAGAAACCTAAAGCTACTGCTTCTACAAAAAAGGCTGCTCCTTCTAGAGAAAAAGGCATACCAATAATGGGGCCAGCGTATTTCATAAACTCGGGCCATAGTAACCCTAATTCAAAAGATAAAGCTGTACCAGAAACGGCTCCTGTAACAAAGAAAATAGCAACTCCTTTTTGCCAAGATTTAGTTAGTGTAAGGTAAATAGGGTTTCTTGTATTTAACCATTTTTTATGAGCAACTATCATAAAAAAAGGCATGACCATGCCTATACAAGCAAAGACAATATGAAAAATTAAAGTGAATGCCATTTGTAGTCTTGCTGCATCTAAATTTTCCATATTTAAAATGTTTAAATTAAACTTTTACAAAGTTAATCTATAACAGTTAATTATGATAAAAAACGAACCTGAAAAAACAAGAAATTTAGATAAAATGATAGTTAATGTATAGTGCAAAAATGGAGTTCAATTCTAGTATCTTTACACCTATTATATTTGAAGCATTTAGTTTAACTATAAATTAATGATTATGCCTTTTCAAAGTTTAAGAACACAGATAGAACAGGTAGATATTTACTTATTAGATCAAATTTTAAAAGGTAGGTATTTAGAAGATGAAATTATTCTTGATGCAGGATGCGGAACGGGTAGAAATTTAAAATGGTTTTATAATAACAATTATACCGTATTTGGTGTAGATGCTAATAAAGCACATATAGACTGTGTAAAGGCTAGATATAATAAGTTTGAAAACAATTTTACAGAAGGTAAATTAGAAACATTAAATTATAAAGCAGAAGCATTTCATCATGTTATATGTAATGCGGTATTACATTTTGCGAAGAGCGAAGCCCATTTTTTTGAAATGTTTTCTGAGCTATTGCGTGTTTTAAAACCCAATGGGACATTATTCATTAGAATGACCTCAATTTTTGGTCTTGAAAATAAAGTACAGGACGTTTTTAATGGAATATATAGGTTGCCTGATGAAAGTGAGCGATTTTTACTAACTAGACCAATTCTTAATAAGCTTTTAGATTTTAATAACTTAGAGCTTCTAGAGCCAATTAAAACTCTGAATGTTCAGGATTTGAGGTGTATGACTACATTAGTGATAAGAAAACGGTAAGTTGTATAGCATCATTTAATTCATAATAAACTCCATATAAAAAATAAATGCAGCCATTATAAAAATAAAATACCCGAAGCCTTTTTTTAATTTTTGTCCGTTTATAAAATTCCCCAGATAGCTTCCAATAAAAATACCTATTAACGAGAGGCTAGTAAATATGGTTAAAAATTGCCAGTCTATTTCCATTTTTAATGCATCTCCTAAAAAGAAACCTAATAGAGATTTAAAAGCTATTATTATTAAAGAAGTGCCTATAGCTGTTTTCATTTCTACATTGGCTAAAATTACCAATGCGGGAATAATTAAAAAACCACCTCCAGCACCAATTAAACCAGTAATACCTCCTACTAATAACCCTTCAGCAAAAATTAAGGGATAATTACATTTTACTTCCTTGTTTACAGGTCTTTCTTTTTTTTCTTTTAGCATAGAAAGTGCAGCCGGAATCATAAGTACAGCAAATAAGCCAAACATTGCCATGCGGCGTGTTAACTCAAAACTTCCAATATTAAAAAGTACTTCTGGTAGTGCAGGCACCACATAATATCTTACTAAGGTAACCCCAAGTATAGCAGGAATACCAAATATTATTGCAGTTTTCCAATCTACATATCCTTTTATATGTTGTTTAAATCCACCAACTAAAGCACTGGATCCTACTATAAATAGTGAATATGCGGTTGCTATTTTTTCGTTTACAGAAAATAAATACGCTAGAACTGGAACGGCCAAAATAGAACCACCTCCACCTATTAGACCTAGAGATATTCCTATAATTAAAGCACATACATATCCCAGAAAATCTAACACATCCATATATAATTTGAATAAAATTATTATTTCAAAAATACGGTTTCATAATGGAGTCTACAAATAGAAAAAACTCGAGTTTTTTCTTTGAGATAGATTTTTTAGATAGGTGTAACTTTTTGTTTATTAGTGTTTTGTGGTGTTTTTTGTTAAGGGTTAAATAGTATATTTAATCTATGAAAATACTAGGGTTTTATTGCTAAAAACGCCTAAATAATATTCTGTAGATTTTTGAGCAAAGCATTTTAAAAAAAGCTGACCGAAAATAAAGCCAGCTTTTAAAAAGATAAATGAATTACAAATTATAAATATGGAGAGACATTAAAACTTGATGAAGTGTTTAATGAATAATATGAAATATATTTTGCATAAGTTGAGCTTTTTATAAAAGTTAAAATCTACTGACTATTATTTAAATTTTTTTATCGATAACATAAAAAGGAATTAGCTTGAAGTTGCTTGTTGCTGCTGGAAAGTAATGATTATAAACTCAGCTGGATGCACAACTGCTACTTTTATTGTAACGGTCATTATACCATCTAAAATATCTTGAGCTGTCATTGTACTCCCCAAACCACAAGCTACAGAAAAAGCATCGGCAGCAGTCGCGCCCTGTAAACCACCTTCTTTCCATATAGAATTTAAGAAGCTACTAATCATAGCTTTTACAGATTCCCATGTGTTTTTATTATTAGGTTCAAAAACATAGGCTCTTGCTGCGAGTTTACAGGAC
>NZ_JBSHNS010000335.1:0-1885 GCF_053601635.1 Pontimicrobium sp. MEBiC01747 | reverse complement strand
CGATACGCTCCCGATTACTATCGGAACCACTAGAACTGACATTTATGGTTTTGATTAAGGAGATTCCCTCCTACGTGGGAATAAAAAAAAGCAGATCTATAAGCCGGATTCTGTACTCTTACGAGCCCTTATCATTTATCTACGTATACTGTTACCAGCACACTTTAGCTGCCTACCCTCCAACAATCGCGCGTGCACGCTCAAACGTTGGTATACATGACATTGCACCTAATAGAGTTTACCTGATTTCACTACAGCATTACCTGTACATTCTTTCTGTTGCACTTTTCCTAGCCTCACGACTGGTGGCCATTAACCACTATATTGCACTATGGTGTCCGGACTTTCCTCATCCCAAATATATCGGGACGCGATAAGGCGATCTGCTTGGATGCAAATGTACATTAATAAAATGCAATTTAACAAGTGTTATTTGTTGCTTTTTGTATGGTTTAATTTGTTATTTTTAAATTCTCTTAAAAGAAGAGTATTGAAGAAAAAAACATTAATCATTCTATCATCTGTCATTATTATATATACGCTTGGAAGTAATCTACCAAGAGGGTTTTATAAAATAGAGAACGAAAATGTAATAATCAAAATATCAATAACTGACAATTTATTGGTCATTCGGGACCCTGAATGCACAAAAAGAATTAAGATTATTGACGGGTCAGAAGAATTTAAAATTAAATTCTGGTCAGAACTTTACGAGGTTAAAGTTTTTAAACGAACTAATGGAAAGCAATCCTTTTGGGTCGTTGATGATAGCATGCGAGGAGTTACAAGAACCAAGAATGGTGTGTTTACAGAATTTACTTGTTGGGAGCCAGCTTGTTCTGGAGGTAGAATGGAAGGAAAAAACATCTTGAGTTTCGAATTTAAAAATAACAAATGGATTAAAGTAAACTAACTAATTATCACATCATACATACCTTTTTAGAAACCAAGCGACTAATCGAATAATTAAAGGATATTTGTAAAGACGTAATACTTCTTGAGTAGAAAAGTTAGCAACTAAATATAAAAAATTGAAAAGCTGGATAATATTTTAATTTACTACAACACGTATGTTACATTAATCACTTCGTTTTATGTATTCTAATCTTCATAAAAACCACTATTTTTATTGTTAATAACTATATATAAATTCACACCCTATAATTCTTAATTTTCATACGATTTTTTAACTTTGTTATCGTTAATAATTTTGCATTTCTTACATGGAACACTTTGTAGTATCGGCACGTAAATACAGACCCCAAACATTTAAGGACGTTGTTGGGCAACAAGCCATTACAAATACCTTATTAAATGCTATTGAGAACAATCATTTAGCGCAAGCCCTACTGTTTACAGGACCTCGTGGTGTTGGTAAAACGAGTTGTGCGCGTATTTTAGCTAAAATGATTAATAGTGATGGTAGCGAAACTGGCGATGAAGATTATGCATTTAACATTTTTGAACTCGACGCCGCTTCTAACAACTCTGTAGACGATATTAGAAGTTTAACAGACCAAGTTCGAATTCCGCCTCAAGTTGGTAAATACAAGGTTTATATTATTGATGAGGTACACATGTTATCTCAAGCGGCTTTTAATGCGTTTTTAAAGACGCTAGAAGAACCGCCTAAACATTGTATTTTTATTTTAGCAACTACCGAGAAACATAAAATTATACCAACCATTTTATCACGTTGTCAAATTTTCGATTTTAAACGTATTACGGTTAAAGACGCTAAAGAGTACTTAAAATATATTGCTAGCGAACAAGACATAACTGCTGAGGATGACGCCTTACATATTATCGCTCAAAAAGCAGATGGCGCCATGCGTGATGCCTTATCTATTTTTGATCGTGTCGTTAGTTTTTCAGGAAAGAATTT
>NZ_JBSHNS010000334.1:0-1332 GCF_053601635.1 Pontimicrobium sp. MEBiC01747 | reverse complement strand
AATCATGAAAAAATAAAACAGCTCTTTTTTAATGCAGATACAGTATATATAGAAAGCTTTTATAATGAAGAAGATAAGGCTTTTGCTAAAGCAAATTTTCATAGTTATTCTACAGCCTCTGGTAAACTTATGAAAACGTGTAATGTTAAAGAGGCAATACCAGTTCATTTTTCTAGAAAATATAAACCAGAAGCTATAGAGGTGTTAACGAGTGAGTTTAAAAATGCTTTTAAAAAGTAACAACGATTCTTTAGTTTTAAGAATTTCTAAAATTTCAATTCAATTAAGCTTAATTTCAAAAAATAGTATTATTTTTCAACTTCATAGTATTTAATATATTTTATGCAACTTTCATTCAAAAAAATCCTACCTCATATATTAGTAATTATTGGGTTTGTAGTTTTAGCCTTAGCCTATTTTAGTCCTGTATTACAAGGAGAAGAAATATTACAAAGCGATATTGTTCATTATGTAGGGATGGCAAAACAACAAAAGGATTTTAAAGCACAAACAGGAGAGGAAACCTACTGGACCAATAGTGCTTTTGGGGGAATGCCTACCTACCAATTAGGAGCTAAATACCCACATAACTATATTAAAAAACTAGATTTAGGGCTGCGTTTTTTGCCTAGACCAGCAGATTATCTATTTCTGTATTTTATTGGGTTTTACATTCTGCTTCTAAGTTTAAAGGTAGATTATAAACTTTCTGCTCTTGGTGCTTTAGCGTTTGGATTTTCTACATACCTTATTATAATCATAGGAGTAGGGCACAACAGTAAAGCTCACGCAATAGCTTATATGCCACTCGTGTTAAGCGGTATTATACTTACATTTAGGCGAAAATATGTTATAGGTTTTTTAGTAACGGCTGTAGCTATGGCTTTAGAAATTGTTGCTAATCATTTTCAAATGACCTATTATTTACTATTACTAGTTATTGTATTAGGTATTGTATATTTAATTGATGCCTATAGAAAGCAATTATTACCACATTACTTTAAATCTGTTGGATTATTGGTTGTGGCAGTTATTTTAGCAGTAGGTTTAAATGCAACAAGTATATTAGCGACACAAGAATATGTAAAAGAAAGTACAAGAGGTAAAAGCGAATTAACAATAAACCCAGATGGCTCTCCAAAAGAAGTAACATCTGGACTAGATAAAGCCTATATAACAGAATATAGTTATGGCTTTTTAGAAACATTTAATTTATACATTCCTAGATTATTAGGAGGAGGGAATACAGAAGATGTTGGTAAAAACTCTGAGCTCTATCAATTCTATTTAAAACAAGGTGCTACACCTTTACAAGCTAGAGATGTTGCTGAG
>NZ_JBSHNS010000333.1:0-6141 GCF_053601635.1 Pontimicrobium sp. MEBiC01747 | reverse complement strand
GATGATTATGTTGTAAAACATACAGAAAATGAACCTGAATTATTACAAAAATTAACCCGTGAGACTTTTCAGAAAATATTGCAGCCAAGAATGTCTAGTGGCCCATATCAAGGTCGTGTATTAAGTATAATTTCTAAATTAATTAACCCTAAAAACATATTAGAGATAGGGACATTTACTGGCTATTCTACTTTATGTTTAGCTGAAGGTATGCAAAGCGAAGGACAATTACATACTATTGATGTTAATGAAGAATTATTTGATTTTCAGCGCAAATATTTCGATGCTTCAGAATATGGTTCAAAAATCGTTCAGCATTTAGGTAATGCCTTAGACATTATACCAAAACTTAATACTACTTTCGATCTGGTTTTTATTGATGCAGATAAAGACAACTATGTTAATTACTTCAATTTAATTATTGGTAAAATGAACAAAGGCGGCATTATTCTTTCAGATAATGTATTATGGAGCGGAAAGGTTATAGAGCCTTTAAACCCTAAAGATAAAATGACTAAAGCTGTTTTAGAATACAATACATTATTAAAAGAGGATAACAGAGTTGAAACGGTATTGCTACCTATTAGAGATGGTTTAACTATTAGTAGAAAAAAATAACTTCGTATATTCACTATATGAAAAACTATGCTCCAGAAAACGCAGCTTTTAAACTTCCCTTTCAGTTTAACCCAATAAAACTAAAACAGGATTTAGATATTTGTTTCAATTACGATTTTCTACAAAATTACATTCCAGCTAATTATAATGGTAAAAATTATATTTTGCCATTACGCTCTATAGATGGAAAGTTAAATGCTCCTGCTGCCCTACCTAATCAACAACATAGGTATAAGGATACTATAGTCATGGAAAAATGCCATTATTTTAGAGAGAGCATTAATTTATTCTTATGCGATAAAGAAGCCATTAGATTAATGAATTTACCGCCTGGCGCAAATATAAATACACATGTAGATGATTTTTGCGGATATGAAGATGGTTTGTTTAGAGTGCATATTCCTATTACTACCAATGATGAAGTTTATTTTACATTAAACGACAAACGTATAGTTATGGAGTCTGGGCAAGTTTGGTACACCAATGTAAATCTACCACATAGTGTTGCTAATAAAGGTAATACTAACCGTATTCACCTGGTTATGGATTGCGTAAGAAATGAATGGTCTGATGAGTTATTTAAAACTCTTGGATATAATTTTGATTTAGAATATGACGTTCAAGAAACGTTATCTACCGAAACAATACAACTTATGATTAAAGAGTTGAAACTACAAAATACTCCTGCTTCAAAGCAATTAATAGAACAATTAAAGGAGCAACTATAAACCTACCTTCCCTTTAATTAGTATATATGTTATTTGTAACATATTAAATTTGTATTATTATCGTTATGTAGCTACAGCTTACTATAACTATGCATACACATTTACTTAAATTATTTCTATTAATAAGTTTTTTTTCTGTTGCTCAGACACCAGAGCAAACCGTTATTGCTGTTCGTGGTGATGGGATATATTCATTACTTAGAAAACATAATTTAAACCCTAGGCAATATTACAAGGCTTTTATTTCTTTAAACAAGAAAAAACTAACCAAAACTAATGGTCTGTTCATAGGTAAAACTTATATTTTGCCTAAAAAAGACACTACAACAATAAAAGTGGACACCTCAACAGTAGTAAAAACTAAAGCTACTACTGCTGCAAAAACTGTAGAGGCAAACAGTAAAATAATAAAAACTAGTACAGAAGTATCTAAAACTAAAGACTATCCCCTTTTTGGAAAAAAACATTCTAAAATAATTGTAAAAAGCAACAATTTAAAAGGCGCAGTATACTACTTAGTTTCTGGCCATGGAGGTCCAGATCCAGGAACAACGACTAAGTATAAAGGCAAATTAATTTCTGAAGACGAATATGCTTACGATGTTACTTTACGTTTGGCTAAACATTTATTGTCGCATGGCGCCAAAGTTTATATTATTATACAAGATACCAATGACGGCATTAGAGATGAAAGCATACTAGAAATTGATTATGATGAAGTTAATTATAAGGGTAAAAAAATCTCTAAAAGCCAAAAACTACGATTAAGACAGCGTGCGCAAATTGTAAATAACTTATTCTTAAAAAACAGCGGTAAATACCAACGTTTAATTGTTACGCATGTAGATAGTAGAAATAGAAACAAAAATATAGATGTCTTTTTTTATCATCATAAAAACAGCAAAAAAGGAAAACGTCTAGCCGAAAATATTCTTAATTCGTTTAGACAAAAATATGCAAAACACCAACCAAATAGAATTTATTCTGGCACTATTAGGTCTAGAGGTTTATATATGGTAAATAACACATTACCAGCTATGACTTATATAGAGCTAGGGAATATAAAAAATGCTAAAGATCAAAAACGTATTCTCAATTATAAAAACAGAGAAGCCTTAGCCAGTTGGATTTGCAATGGTCTTTTAAAGGACTTTAAAAACAAGTAAAATTTATTTAACAACAATTTTTTTCACCATACTATTATTGCTTTCTTCATTATAGAAGCGAAATAAGTAGACTCCTTTTTGTAAACTTTTAAGGTTAATGTGTTTATTATTATAAGCTTTTGTTTTTAAAACTTTAGCTCCTAAC
Organism: Pontimicrobium sp. MEBiC01747; assembly: GCF_053601635.1. NCBI lineage: Bacteria > Pseudomonadati > Bacteroidota > Flavobacteriia > Flavobacteriales > Flavobacteriaceae > Pontimicrobium > Pontimicrobium sp. MEBiC01747. Next base: position 3,484 of record NZ_JBSHNS010000333.1, on the reverse strand, counting down.
AAATTATAAACCTCTAAGTCATAATTATTATTAGATGTAATTGTTACGAAATCTGTTGTTGGATTTGGTAGTACTTTAATATCGTTACTAACCAATTCGTATGTATTAACACTTAATTGTTCTTGGGTTATATTAAGTATATGATGGTGTTCTTTACAATTTTTACTTACAGTTAATACAACTTGATATGTGGAAGCTGCATTAAAATCGAACGTGTGGTTTGGGTTTATATCTGTACTAGTCTGTCCATCTCCAAAATCCCATAGTACGGCATCTGCATCATAATTTGAAGATTGGTTTATAAAATTAACAGATCCATCATTAACAGCTTCTATAGTAAACAAAGCTGTTGCTGTTAATGAAGAAATATTCCAATCGTCTAAATTATTTAACGTTACATCTTGTGCTATTCCTCTAAAATAATTGGCTTCTTCATTTGTTAAACCCGCATTTACATTAGAGTTTATAATCTCCTTTTTAAATAACGCATTATAAAACGTACAAGCTCCTAAAAAAGAACCTTTAGCATTTGGATGAATATCCCCATAGCCTCCCCATAAAAATTCAGAATCATCCGTTAGCATAGAAGTTTTAAAACACTCACCTACAGGCGCTAATGGAATTCCTGTTTCATTAGACATTTGTGTGATGTTATCTTTTATAAGTTGAGAGCGCTCTAAATATTGATCGAAACTTGCTTGGGTATCATCTACAATACCATAAGCTATTTCATAATAATAAATAGAAGCACATGGGCTATACTTTAATATAGAGTCTCGCAGTTGCTTACCTCTTTCTATAGTTTGATCTATAGAATATGAAAACCCAGGAGATTCATTAGATCCAGGTTGCAAAACCACGTAATCCCATGTTCTATCTCTAAATTTTTGATACAATGCAGCATTGTTTACATGATGCACAAAACCTGTTCCACCTGGCGTATGTTGGTCTAAGTCTATTTGGTAGCCTTGTTCTTCTGCAATAGCTTCAAAAGTTTGTGGTAAATTATTAAAATAGGTTATACTGTTTCCAACAAATAATACATCTAAGGGGGTGTTTTCAGTTTGAGAATATCCTATTACAGATACTAGAAAGACGAATAAAATAGTTATTTTTCTTTTCATATTTAATATTTTACTCAAATACGTTTATGACAGCGAAGATGTCTTTTAAACTTTTTGATTTCTAAATACATAACATCCTTATAAGTAAAAACCCTCAAAAATAATTATTTTTCAAGGGCTTTTTATTAAGGCTAAATTAACTTTATTGTACTGCTTGTAAAGCATCTATGTTACCATAACCAAAGTTTGAGTTTTTATTTGGATAAAATTCTGCCGACTGTTTTAATTTATTTAAAACTTGGGTTCTAGACCACGATGGGTGTTTTGCCCAAACTAATGCTGCTATTCCTGCTGTTGTTGCTGTTGCTACAGAAGACCCTCCTGTGTAACGTCTTTGATTATTATAAAATCCTAAAACTGGAGGATGTTTACTTGTGTTATTATCTCCTTCCATTATAATAGTAAAATCTATTTTACTACCACTATGGCAAACATCGCATCTTTCATAATTATTTCCATCTGTAACACCTGTTACTGCTACAGTTTCATTCATAGATGCAGGAAAAATAACACCATAACCATTTGTAAAACTTGTAGATGTTCCTCCTGCTGCAAAGATAAGTTTGTTCTTACTATAAGCATATTTAACAGCATCTTTAATGTTACCTATAGACCATACATAACCTATAGACATCGATATAATTTTTACATCGCTTCTATTGGCTAGTTGAGTTAATGCTGCTGAGACACCTTTACGCTCATGGTAATCGTTTAAAAGGACATCTTCTGTTGCTCTGTAGGCTACTAAATTAGCGTTATAAGCGACACCTACTGGCATTCCGTTATCGTTTCTAGGAGCTGCCATAGTAGAGGCCATTGCTGTACCATGTCCGCATTTATCGTGTGGCCCATCATAATTACTAGACCACCACCAATTAGAGTCTATAAAAGTACCGTATTTCTGTACGAATCGTCCATTTGAATATCCATCATTAATTCCTGAAGAATTTAATAATACTTGCGACTGTGAAACTCCTGTATCTATTAACCCTATAGTTATACCTGCTCCTGTACTATAGTTCCAAGCCTGTGGTATATTATGCTTATTAAAATGCCAAGATACTTGTGCATTATTAGGTGCAATTGTCGTGTAATGTGCTGCATTAATACTTACTCCTGTTTTATCACAGCCAGAACTAGACTTTTGCTCTAGTTCCTTTCCAAAATGATTATAGCCATTAGGTTGTAAATAACGAATTCCTTTAGTTTTACGTAATTTTTGAATGGTTTTAAAGTTTTCAACCTTAACATCTATAACATTTATAATTTCATGCTCTATTACTGTTTCTTTAGAGCGTGTATAATTTTCATTTGCTTCAACTAATTTTAAAATATTCTCTTTAGTTGTATTTAATTTAGATGTTGGTGTTTCACTAAAACTTTGACCATCTTCTCCATAACCTATGGTTAAAATGTTATTACCATGGTATACTGCGCTCCACAGCATATGATCGCTTTCATTTTTCCAATCGAAAGTGAGCCCATGATTTAATTGTGTTTCAATTTTTGAATTAATTTCATTGATTGTGAGGGGTTGTGAGGGATCCTGTTGTATTGCTTTTAAAGTACTACTGTTTTCTTCCTTAGAGCAAGAAAACAACACAAACAACACTAATAAGGATGTGGTGATTTTTTTCATAATATTTTGGTGATTTATTAATATTTTACTAAATATATTAAATATTTACAAAATACTATGTATGCATAATACTTTAATCGATAAAAAGATAATTCAAACGAATGAATACTCGATCTATAAATTCATTTTAATGAATATAAACTAACTGATTTATAAAATAAGAGAAAGCTATTTTTTGTAGAATTAAAATCTACGTTTAACAGAACCTGTAAAATCCTCAAGATCGTCTTTTACTTTTTTTAGTTCTTCATTAACGTCTTTAGTAATACTGGTATCTATACCGTGTTCCTCAACACTTTTAGTAATTTCGCCTTTAATATCGTTAGTAGCATCTTTAAGTGTACGCATTCCTTTACCAAGACCACGTGCAATTTCTGGTACTTTATCTGCACCAAAAACCATAAGTACAATAATAAGAATAACGCCTATTTCTGCTCCACTTATAAATAAAAATGTTGTTAACTGTATCACACTACAAATATAGTGAGTTGTTTTTAATACTATAAAATAATTCCAATAAAAAACCCTTTAAAGTAAATACTTTAAAGGGTTTAACATTTTATTAAAAAATAATACTATATAGTAAAATCTCCTTTTGCTTTATGTTCGCTAGTTTCGTAACGCTCAACACATTTATTAAGAATATCGTATGCTTCTTTAGCATCTCCCCATCCACCTACATCTACTTTCTTTTTTTCTAAGTCTTTATATACTTGAAAAA
>NZ_JBSHNS010000332.1:0-3511 GCF_053601635.1 Pontimicrobium sp. MEBiC01747 | reverse complement strand
CTTTTTTGCAAAAGTATTATATGGTATAGAAAAAGAAGCTTCAAAACGAGGGTATAGTTTAATAACTTGTATTTCTAATGAGTTGTACGATAAAGAAGTTAATAGCTTAAACTTATTAGCTAATGGTAGTGTAGATGGCTTTATTATGTCTATAGCAGAAGAAACACAAATACAACAAAAATCTAATCATTTTAAATCTATTTTAGATAGAAAATTGCCAATTGTAATGTTTGATCGTACTTCAGAAAAAGTAGACTGCGATAAAGTAATTATAGACGATTTTCAAGCTACCTATAAAGTAACAAAACATTTAATAGATGAAGGCAGGCAACAAATAGTGCTCATTAATAATATTGAAGAATTAAGTGTAGGTAAATTAAGAACTAAAGGATACTTACAAGCAATAGAAGATGAAAATAATTATAAAAATGCACCCCTTGTAGTAAATATCTCTAAGGCAGATAATTTAGAAATTGCTGTAGATTCTATTTTTGAAACTTATAAAAATGTAGATGGTATAATTGCTATAGACAACGTATCTGGAGTAATTGCTTTAAATAAAGCTAAAAAAAGAGGCTATGCTATTCCCGAAAATTTATCAATAATAGGTTTTTCAGACGAAAATATATTACAATTTACAACACCTAAACTGTCTACAGTATCGCAACACTCACAAGACATTGGGGCAGCTTCTGTAAGACTGTTAGTAAAGAGACTTGAAAGTAAAGATAAAATAGAACCTACTACTAAAATTATTGATGTAAGCCTTCATTTAAGAGAAACTACAAAATAAATATAAATTATAGTACTTTATACTTTATGGTTTAACAGTTTTTATACTTATCGTGTAGGCCTTTGTTTTGAAGAATCATTGGCTTAATTTTTTCTAATCGAGATTGTTTTGTAGCCTCTCGTTTTGCTGTAGCTATATGCTCGCAATATTCACGTTGCTTAGAAGGCGATAAGTTATTAAATGCTGTTTTTAAAGTAGTATCTAATTCTAATTCTAATTTTAACTCTTTAGGAATAATAGTATCTTTCTTAGAGCGATCTGGTTTTATTTCTTTTCCAAGTTTTTGGTTTTCTATAGCTTCTTTTACGTACGATAAAACAATATTTTTATTAATAGCTTCAATAGACTCAAAACGCATTTGTCGTAATGCTTTTGTTTTATTTTCTTGAGCATTAACTAATACTTGCTGTTCGTCTTTTAAAAAGACACCATTAAAAAACCAAATACCAAAGTGTTTTTTAAAAGCACCAAGACCTACAACATTTTTACCATTTAAGGTATATACAGGAGCGCTCCATTTTATAGCTTCTTCTAATTCTGTAGTATTTAAAATCTCTCGTAATAAAGTTAAGGCTTCTGCATAATGCGAATTATTTTCTATATATTCTTCAACCGAATTAACTTTTTTCATAATTAATAATTTAATGTTATTCCCAATAGGTAAGCGTTCTTGTTTCTACATAAATTGGGATGAATTTTTTTGAATTGGATGTATGCGATTTTAAAGCCACCGTTTTTTTTATCCAATTACCAATAGTATCAAAATTATATGTAATCCTTAATTCTTCTTTTAATATATTGTTTTCGTAGTGTTTTTCTTTAATGGGGTTATAATACCTATCGTAAATAACCTCTCTCATTAAATAGGCTTTATCATCTTTAGCAATATTATGTTCGGTAATTTTAAAAACCCTATCATTATTATACGTATAAGTTGTTTTTACTCTAAAATAATTGGATCCATTTATAGACTCAATAATATTACCATCATTATTGTAGCTACAGGTATTAATTATAGTAGCTTTTTTTTCTAATGTAGTCTCTTTAATGATTTGGTTTTTTGTGTTGTAACTATAAGTTGTTTTTATAGAGTCTTGTGTATTTATTTTAAGTTTTTCTATAATTTTATTTTTAGCATTATAAGTAGAAACAATTTTTAAATATATACTATCATTAATAATAATAGTTTGTATTTCTTTTTTAGTAACACTATCTCTAATTATTGATTTTACCATGTGTTCAGGAAAAACAGAACTTTTAGTAATGGATTTTATTAAATTATTTTTAGAATCATAAACAGTATGAACAGTTTGTTGTGTTTTTCCGAAAAAATCAAAATATTCAGTATTCTCTACATTACCATTTATAGTATAAGTTTCTGTAAAAATAGGGACTGGTTTATCTGTTTTTTTAGTGTTTAAAGTATCTATATTCGCTCTAAACTGTTGTAGTTTTTTTACATTGCTAAATATGTTTTTTGCTTCTAAATCTGTTTTAAAATTTGAATATTTTGGTATAACATCAAGTTCTTTTTGACAGCTTGTAAATAATAGAAGTATAGATATTATGAATAAGTATTGTTTCATTATATATTACATGAATAAGTATTAGTTATTATGATGTTTTAAAATATTAAAAACATATTTATTATAATCGTCTCCCATAGGAAGATTCATATCTATTTTTATTTCATTTCTATAAGTTTGTTCTTTTTGTTGTTTTATTGGGTTCCACCCTTCTTTCATTACAGAACCCCAGTAAAATCCAATTCCTCTTTTTTGCCAATTTGGTAAATTATTAAAATTAATACCGTTATTAAATAATAATTCATTTTTAAAGGCTGTAGATTGGCCTTCTATAGCGTTGGTAGCCTCTATAGAAGATTTTCCTTGTTTACGTAGTAACCAGTAACAGTGTGCATTTAAAGCATTTCTGTGAGCATCTTCGTTTCTCCATCTAAAATAATCAATAACATCTTCTTGTCTTGGAAGTTGTGATATCCTACAATCGAAAGCACCAACAGCTCCTAATAATGCAGAGAACTTTGCACTTGCTTCTCCAGCAAGGACAGAATTATACTTTCTTAATTTTCTAGAAAATAGGGAATTATTAATATCAAATAGCAATGAGATCTCATCACTCTCGGTAAAGCCATAAATAACTTTAAAACCACAGTTCATAAGGTGAAGCACAGTTTGTATCATCATGTCCCTAAATTTGTTGTCGAAAGGACGTTCAAAATCATAAGTAACTTTTGTAAGTTTTGTAAAACTTCTCCCATCTATTCTTGCTACCATATAAATATTTGGAGGGACACAAAAATCATGAGCAGTTTCATATACTCGTAGTTTTTTATCTAGATCATCAAATTTCATTTTTCCATTCAGATATTACAAATTCATTATTTTTAATAGAGACATAATATAACATGTCATAACCTTCACTGTATGTAGGCATTTGCAGTTTACTGTAACATCCTTTTATACCTATATTGGGTATCTTAGCTTTACCTTTTCTTTTATTATTCCTTTTAATAGCTTCTTCTATAGATGAACTAAAATAATAGCCTACAACTTTATATTTTTTTTGTTTTGCAATCTCAATAAATGTTAAGCGATCTTTTATTTCTGGGTTAGTGTTATCTATAACAAATTTAGACTGTGTACTTAAGCAAGTTTGTAAAAAATGATTTAATTTATTTCTTGTATTGAGCAAATC
>NZ_JBSHNS010000331.1:0-3797 GCF_053601635.1 Pontimicrobium sp. MEBiC01747 | reverse complement strand
TTTTGGGGATAGTAATTCCAAATTTAATATTCTTAATAGAACAAAACGTTCTTTAAAAATACTGTAATAAAAGGAAGTAAAAGGGGTGGTTTTTTAGTGAAATAGTAAAAAAATCATCTTTAACTATTATCCTTTTGGTCTTAAACACGAAGGGTATAATGACAATATTATAGGTAGTGATCATCCGTATGGATTCGGAGGAAAAGAAGAGTCTAATGATCCGTTTGATTGGAAAACTCTTGATTTTGGGGCTAGAAATTATGACCCTGCTATTGGACGCTGGATGAATATCGACCCATTAGCAGAAAGTATGAGAAGGCACTCTCCTTATAATTATGCTTTTGATAACCCTGTTTTTTTTATAGACCCAGATGGTATGGCTCCTCAAAACCCTGATTGGATACGAAGAGTGGGAGATGATGGTACAATTACTTATGAAGCGGAAAAGAGTAAAGGTGATAGTGCTTGGTCGTTATATAAACAGCACGGAGAAAGAGATGGATTTACTGCTGAAGAGGCTAATGATATGGTAGAAAGCCAACTTGGAGAAAATTATATTGGAGAAGATGGTGAAATAAAATCTAATGTTGAAGATGGAGATATTGTTGTGTCAAATAGCACAAAGGCTACTGGGAATATTATAGTGATTCCAAATGATTCTAGTGTAGAGCAAACGAAAGACCTTAGTAAAGTAGATAATGTCGGAGAAATTGTGTATGACAGAACTAATTCAAAAAATAAGGCATTAGTACTCGAGGTAGCAAGATTGATTACACCTGACCCTTTTATGATGGTAATTAAAGGTTTAGGAGGTTCTTCGGGTGTTAAATCAAAACGTGGTAATACAAGAACGTCTAACCGGGCTCCTTCATCTGCATTACCTAATGGACATACCAGAACGGGTCAAAAAATCAAAGTTTCAGGTAAAAACGTAGATATAATTTCGGGACCTAATGGGGGAATGTACTACCAAAGTCCAAAAAGCGGAAAAAGAGTGAGTTTAAATAGAGATGGAACTAAAAGAAATTAATTAGACTTTTGTCTATTATTATAATTTTTTTTAAATGAGAATTTTAAGTAAAAAAACCTTTATTTTTATATTAATATTTTTCGTTTTTTTTCTTGTCCTTTTTCAATGTATAAGAAAAGAAAGAGAGGAGTATACTCCTACTAAATATGAAGAAAAACTAATTAATTATTTTAAGTTGATTGCTTTGCAATCAGAATACGATGATAATCCTCAAAGAATAATTAAATGGGAGCAACCTATGGTGCTTTATATAATTAAAGATAAAGAGTATAAACCTCAAGTGTCAGTCATAAAAAAAACAATTAGCCATATCAATAGATTAGCAACAGATGGCTTTAAAATAGTTTTAACAAATGATTACTCTATTAGTAATTCAATACTTTTTTTATGTAATAAAGAACACGTTAAAAAGCTAGATGAACATTTTTATGAAATACTCTCTAAAGATATAGATTATGAAGTTTCAGGCCTTGCTTACTCAGAGTTCGACATGAAAACATATGTAATAAAAAAATCATTAATATTTATTGATTCTGAATATTCATTCGAAAGTCAAGAAGCTACAATTCTAGAGGAAATAACCCAAAGTTTAGGTTTAGCATTCGATTCTGAAAAGTATCCAAATAGTATTTTTTATCAAAAAAAATATGAGCAACAGAATATAATAAAAGAATATTCAGATTTAGATAAAGATATTATTAGATTATTATATCACCCTATAATGAAGTCTGGTTTGGATTCTATTAAAGTGGAGAGAGTTATCAAAAGAATATTGAAATCAGAAAAGGGTTAACTTTTAAGCTTTTAACTGTTCTTTACATTTTTTCTTTGATTAAAAATAAACTTAGAAAAATAATAATACTCATTCCAACTAATAATAACGCATATTTTAATAATCCTGTGAGAAAAAATATAGGAAAGCCTTTATAGCGAAGTTTATTCGATTTTTGAACAAGTTCAGGTATGAAGTCAGAATTTTCTAATAGGAAATAACAAACGACAAATAATAAACCAATTATATAAAGTCTTATAATTTTTAAGTTTCTTTTATTCAAAACACTATCTATTAAAATATACAATAAAAAATAAAGACCACATTATAAATACTTATAGTGTGGTTTTTTTATGTGTTAAGAGTATGCTTTTTTAGCCTTAGCATCTCTTAAAAAGGCATCCAGTAGGGCAAACAAATGTCCTTTATATTGCTCGTTAAGCAGTTCAAAATCCTGTAAACGCTCTACTCCTTTTATCAAAAGAAGGTCTTAAAACGTCTCCCACAAGATAATCTAACGATACATCAAACACACCGGCAATATTTTTAGCAGTCTCAACAGAAGGCACAGCTTCGTTACGTTCATACTTACCAATCGTCTCACGAGAAGCTTTAATCTGTTTAGTCAGTTCACTTTGCGATCACCCTTTACCCTTACGTAAGTCTGTTATTTTACTACCTATTTTAGTCATTATTATTTACAAAAACGTACAATTATACATCAATTACACAAATATAGGGTAAAAAAAGGTAGTGTTCCAAATTAGGACATACTAAAAATACAGAAGATAAATAATTGAAAAACAGTAGCTAGTAAAAATACTAGTTACTGTTTTTATACGTTCTTAGATATATTGAAAAAAGAGAAAGTTTGTTAGAGGCTTTAAAATAAGGATTCTTGAACCGTCGTGTATCAAAATAGATCATGGTAAAAGTTGGACTTGCAACAAAAAACTGGACAAAAAGAAGAGAGATTATGCTGCTAATTTTTGATTGTTCATTTCTGTTTCAAATTCTTCAATAGATTTTAAGCCTAAAGCCGTGTGTAATCTTTTTCTATTATACCAAGTTTCAATCCACTTAAAGACAGATAGTTCTGCTTGAGATCTAGTTAGGTATTGGTGTTTATAGATCCATTCTACTTTTAGGGATTTAAAAAAGGATTCTGCTACTGCATTATCCCAACAATTCCCTTTTCGACTCATAGATTGCTTTATTAAACCGTTGTAAGATTTAATCAAATCTGTAAATTGACCACTAGCATATTGAGAACTTCTATCGGAATGAAATATTAATTCTTTTGTAATTTCATTTCGATTAACAGCCATTCTCCAAGCGGTAATGATGGTGTTTTCTGTGGTTAAGTCTTTACTAAAAGACTATCCCACTACTTTTCTATTAAACAAATCTATAATTACAGTTAAATACATCCAACCTTGTTTTGTTGATATGTATGTCATATCAGATACCCATACTTGGTTTTCTCTGTCAACATTAAAGTTTTGATTTAATAAATTGGATGCTACTGGATATTTGTGATTAGAATCGGTTAACACTCTAAATTTATAAGAACGTCTTACTTGTAAGCCTAATAATTTCATCAGCTTACTTATCCTTCTTCTAGAAATAAAATATCTGTACTTCTCTAATTTCCTTTTTTATTCTGGGTGCTCCATAACTTTTATAACTCGCTTCAAATATCTTTTGTATAAAAAACATAATATGCTCATTAGCTTGCCAGCGCTTTGAAGGACCACTTTTTAGCCAACTATAATAACTACTTCTACTTACTTTTAGAATACTACACATCTTCTCAACAGGAAACTTTAACCTATGGTGTTTTATAAATTGATATTTTTCTTGTCGCTCTTGGAGAAAATGCTCACCGCCTTTTTTAATATTTCATTCTCTAATAGAGCATCTTGTAATTCTTTTTTTAAGGCTATAATCTCTTGATCTGTTAACTTTAAATTCCCTTTCCCAGGAAAACTATTC
>NZ_JBSHNS010000330.1:0-9464 GCF_053601635.1 Pontimicrobium sp. MEBiC01747 | reverse complement strand
AGGTATACGAAATCTACATTATCTCGTGTTTTTTCTAAAACCAACTTTAAAGTTATACATAAGCAGTACTTTAATTTTATGGGGATTTTTGGCTGGTATGTAACTGGTAACTTGTTAAAACGAGAGACAATACCAGGAAATCAAATGAAATTATACAATATTTTAGTCCCTATCTTTAAAATAATAGATAAAGTTATTTTAAATAAAGCTGGATTATCAACTATAATTGTAGGTAGAAAATAGAAAAAAATTAATTAGAATATGGCTATTATACTTGTTATACTACTCATTGCTGTTTTTGTTTATTTTTTAACAAAAAAAACACCTGTTTCTCCTAAAAAGAAACATTTAACTATAGATGACAAATACAATGAAAAGCGTGTAAAAAACGAAAAAGAGCTAAATAAATTGTTAGAGAAAATAAATAAAAAAGGTATTAATAGTTTGTCTAAAAAAGAGAAAGCACGCCTAGATGAACTTTCTAAATAAAACCTTCTAGTCTCTGTTTTTATTTTTTAGCATCTTTAAATACAAATTTTCCACTTTTGTTCTAGCCCATGGTGTCCGTCGCAAAAACTTTAAACTTGACTTTACAGATGGGTCATGTGTAAAGCATCTTATGTTTATGGTGTATCCTAGATATTCCCACCCATAATGCTCCTGCAATTCTGTTACTATTTGCGCTAGCTTTATACCATGTAAAAGATTATTAGGCTGCGTTTCCATAATTAGCTTACCAATTGTTTTATTTTTACAGCTTTTTCAAAATGATCTAATTTGTGGGTCATAATCCACCATGTAGCTGCTTCCATTAAAAGTTCTGGATTATCATTTTTATTAGAGAAAAAGGCATAAAATGACACGCCTACATTATGACCTTTCTGTGCTATTTTTTTATTACAAACTGCAATTATTTTTTCCTTTAATATTGGTGTCACTCTAGTCTTTGTTATTGTTAGTTCTTCTATTATTGCGTCTTGGTTTTCTAGACCTATTATTCTTAATTCTACTCGTTCTATTTGAGCCTTCTGCATTAGACTGTTTAGGTTTAGAACGTCGTTGTTGCTTTTGCCTTCCTTGTCCTTGTTTAATAGGTTCTGTTGAAGCATTAGGATCTGGCTCAAAACCTTCAATAACTTCTGCTGGAATTTTTATTCCCACTAATTTTTGAATGGCTTTTAAATACGATGTTTCATCTGCGCTCACTAAAGATATAGCTTCTCCTTTAGCTCCTGCTCGTCCTGTTCTACCAATACGGTGTACATAATCTTCAGAGATATTAGGAATCTCAAAATTAATTACATGTGGTAATAACGGAATATCTAAGCCTCTTGCTGCAATATCTGTAGCAACTAAAACACGAACGCTTCCATTTTTAAAACCAGCTAAAGCTTTTGTTCTTGCACCTTGACTTTTATTACCATGTATAGCAGCTGCTGTTATACCAGCACTTATCATTTTTTTGCATAATTTATTGGCACCGTGTTTTGTTCTTGTAAATACAAGTACTTGTTTCCAGTCTCCTTCAGAAATTAGTTTAATTGCCAGTCCTGTTTTTTTACCTTTTGCTACTCTGTACACTTTTTGGTTTATAGCATCTACTGTAGAGTTTTCTGGTTGGGCTTCTACTTGTACTGGGTGCTGTAAAATACCATGTGCTAACTTTTTTATTTCTTTTGAAAACGTTGCAGAGAACATTAAATTTTGTCTACGTTCTGGCATTAGTTTTATAACCCGTTCTATGTCTCTTAAAAACCCCATATCTAACATACGATCGGCTTCGTCCAAAACAAATATTTCTACCTTAGATAAAGATAATACACCTTGTCCATGTAAATCGAGTAAACGACCTGGAGTAGCCACTAAAACGTCTACACCATTGCGTAAATTTGCTATTTGTGGTTTCTGGTTAACTCCTCCAAAAATAACAGCAGAACGTAACTCTAAAAATTCACTATATTCTTTTACATTAGCATATACTTGTGCTGCTAATTCTCGCGTTGGTGTTAAAATTAATGCTCTTACTGGTCGTTTTCTTAAGGTCTGCCCCTGAGATAAAAGATGCAATAATGGTAAAGTAAAACCTGCTGTTTTTCCTGTTCCTGTTTGGGCAGATGCTAATACATCTTTTCCTTCTAAAACTGGTGGAATGGCTTTTGCTTGTATTGGGGATGGCGTATCGTATCCTTTTTTACTAATTGCTTTTAGTATGGCTTCAGATAAACCTAATGCTTTAAATGACATATAAATTGTTTGGTAAATGACAATCTATGTGTTTAGTGTCATTTTTTATTAAAAGCCAAAGATACATCTAATTTATTCGTTAAAACTTATGTTTATAAAAAAGGCTTCCCATATCAATGAGAAGCCTTATAGATTTTTTTATATTTTAGAGATATTAATCCTTAATTTTTTTATCAACTGGCATTGGGTTTGTCCCATACTTATCGAATAAATATACTAGTGCTGTCATGGTTGCTGCTCCTAATTCTAACTCTCGTTTATTTACCGCATCAAACGTATCATTACTAGCATGATGATGATCGAAATAGCGTTGCGAATCTGGGCGTAATCCTGCCAAAACATTACTATCGCTTTTTAATGGGCCAACATCTGCTCCGCTTCCTCCTTTTTCGAAGTAATGTATTAAATAGGGTTTAAATAATGGTTTCCAGCTTAATACTTGGTTAAAATTAGCATCACTACAATCGAAACTAAAGCCTCTTGGTGTAAACCCTCCTGCATCACTTTCTAATGCGAAAACATGCTTTTCGTTATTTTTTTTAGCTTCTTCTGCATATTTATTTCCGCCTCGTAATCCATTTTCTTCATTCATAAATAACACAACGCGAATACTTCGTTTTGGTTTTATTCCAGATTCTTTTAATAAGCGTAATACATCCATAGACTGTACTACTCCTGCTCCATCATCGTGCGAGCCATCTCCTAAATCCCATGAGTCTAAATGCCCTCCAACAACCATGTACTCTTTTGGAAATTCGCTTCCTGTAATTTCTCCCACAACATTATATGAGAGTACATCGTCTAATTGTTTACAGTTTTGTTTGAAGTAGAATTTAAGGTCTTTGTCTAGTTTTATCATACTAGATAGTTTTTCTGCATCATTGGTACTTATGGCTGCCGATGGTATACGTTGATTATTTGGTAAATCTCCATAGCTCATGCTTCCTGTATGTGGAAAATCGTCTAGTCGTAAATTCATAGAACGTACTATTACACCAGCTGCACCATATTTACCTGCTTCCATTGCTCCTGCATAACGTTGGTTTACACATCCTCCATAAGCATTAAAGGTTTCTATTAAATCTTCCTGCATTGGCCTGTTAAAGAACACTATTTTACCTTCTATATTTTTTCTTCCTAATGCTTTAAGTTCTTCAAAGTTTTGAACTTCTACTATACTTGCTTTTACTCCTAATGGTTTTGTTGCGATTGAACCTCCCAATGCACATATATTAACTGTTGTTGTTTGGCCAGAGGCTGTTTCGAAATAAGCATATTCTTTTGCTCCTCTTACCCATTTAGGAACCATTACGGGTTGTAACCATACTCTATCTAAACCTAATTTTTCTAATTCTGCCTTCCCCCATTTTACAGCGCGTTCTGCATTTAATGATCCAGACAGTCTGCCTCCTATTTTATTAGACAAATGATCTAACCACTCGTAACTTTTACCATTGGTTAATGATGTTTTATATATTTTTTTTACTACTTCTTCGTCTGTTTGCGAATGGATAGCAAATGAACACAACAATGTTCCTAGTAGTATTAGTTTTTTCATTACGTTATATTTTGATGTTTTTACGGATAATTATTTTAGTAATTATGAAACATTACTCATTATTTAATTCTTGTTTATACAACTCTAAATTAGCTTTTGTTTCGTCGTCCAACTCAGGCTCTTTTATATCTGCATATTCTTTTAAGGTATCGTACAGTATTTTTGCTACTATGTAACGAGCGGTTGGCTTATCGTCTGCTGGAATGTTATACCATGGTGCATGTGCTTTAGAGGTTCTATTTATAGCATCTTCGTAACAATCTTGATATTTATCCCATAGTTTTCGTTCTTTTAAATCTCCTGCTGAAAATTTCCAGTTCTTTTCTTTCTTTTCTAGGCGTCGTAATAATCTGTTTTTTTGTTCTTCTTTTGATAGGTTCATGAAGAACTTAAATATAATAGTGCCGTTGTCTGCTATATGTTTTTCAAAATTATTTATTTGTTCGAATCGCTTATCCCAAAAGGTGTCATTTACATCATCTACCGATGTTACTGTTGGTATATTTTCTCCAAGAATATAATATGGATGCACTCTTGTTACTAACACGTTTTCATAATGGGTACGGTTATGTACACCAAATTTACCTCTTGCGGGTAGTTTTAAATAGTGACGCCATAGGTAATCGTGTTTTAGCTCTAATTCTGTTGGTACTTTAAAGCTTTGTACTTCTACTCCTCTTGCATTAAAATCTTTAAATACTTCTCTTATTAAACTATCTTTTCCAGAGGTATCCATACCTTGTAAGCATACTAAAACTGCGTATTTACCGTGTGCATACATGGTATCTTGTAGTTTTCCTAGCTTTTTTCGTACACGCTTTAATTCTTTTTCTACATCTTCTTCTTCAACGTCAAGATTATATTTGGTAGCTTGTTTAGCAATAGTAATCTTAGAGGTTATTTTAAAGTCTTTTATTTCTATTTCTTTCATTATTGTTTTGTTATAATGCTAAATATACAAATTCATTTTTTATGTCTTATAGTTCTATATTACACAATAATAATCTTAATTTACAAAACGACATTTAGCTAAATAAATTCATAAAAAAACCAGCTGTGTAGCTGGTTTTTATTGTTATTTAGATGCAAATAGTTTTACATCTTGCTCGCTTACTTCATTGCCTCCTAAAATAATTAAACGTTCTATTACGTTACGAAGTTCTCTAATATTTCCCGTCCAATCATATTCTTGTAATAACTTAATGGCTTTATCTGAAAATGATTTTTGTATTGTACCTTGTTCTCCTGCTATTTTTTTAGAAAAATGTTTTACTAATAATGGTATATCTTCTCTTCTATCATTAAGCGCTGGTACTTTTACTAATATAACTGCTAGTCTGTGGTATAGATCTTCTCTAAATTTACCATCGGCTATTTCCTTTTTTAAGTCTTTGTTTGTTGCCGCTATAACACGTACATCTACTTTTATATCTTTATCGCTTCCTACACGCTGAATTCTACTTTCTTGTAAGGCTCTTAATACTTTAGCTTGTGCAGATAGACTCATGTCTCCAATTTCATCTAAAAAAATGGTACCGCCATTTGCTGCTTCAAATTTTCCTGCTCTGTCTTTTGCCGCACTGGTAAATGCTCCTTTTACGTGCCCAAACAACTCACTTTCTATTAATTCGCTAGGTATTGCGGCACAGTTTACTTCTATCATTGTGCCTTTAGAGCGGTCGCTTTTTTCATGCAACCAATGTGCTACTAACTCTTTACCTGTTCCATTTGGGCCAGTAATTAATACTCTTGCATCTGTTGGCGCAACTTTATCTATAATATCTTTAATTTGAGAAATGGCATCGCTTTCTCCAATCATTTCATACTTTTTGCTAACCTTTTTCTTTAATTTTTTATTTTCTACTACTAGCTCTTTTCTATCTAAAGCATTGCGTACCGTATTTAATAATCGGTTTAAATCTGGCGGTTTAGATATATAATCGAAAGCCCCTAACCTCATGGTATTTACGGCTGTATCCAAGTCTCCGTGTCCAGAAATCATTACAATTGGAATTTCTGGTTTTATTTTCTTTACTGCTTCTAATACTTCAACACCATCCATTTTTGGCATTTTAATATCGCATAGTATTAAATCGAAATCTTCTTTCTTTATTTTATCTATTCCTGCTAAACCGTCTTCTGCTTGGTCTACTTGGTATTTATCGCTCTCTTCAGAAAGTATTTTCACTAATACTCTTCTTATCGCAGCTTCATCTTCTATTACTAATATTTTTGACATTATATTTTAAATTTTAGTCCTGTTCTTAAATAAAACGCATTCACATTGTCTAAGTTAAATAATTTATCGCGATTATTATCTCGTATTATATTTGTTAACCTTAAAGTATAACCTGTGTATGCGTATGCTACTAAATGTTTTGTAAAGGCATATTCATAACCTAATCCTCCAACAATTGCAGATAAAGAAACATGTTGCGCTTCTTTACCATTTATAGTAATTCTATCTTGTATGTGTGCATAATAGCCATCTATAGAGAAGAAACTTTGTATGCTATTTTTTTCGTTAACGTAATATTTTAGATTTATTTTTGGGATTCCTAAGTTAAATGACCATTTCTCATTTACTTGCCTAAAATAACTTATAAAGGGTAAAGGAAAAGGAAGTCCTGTTGTACTATTATATGTTAATCCTAAAATTAAACGGTATGGTCTTTTAAGTGTTGTATCTTTTCTTTTATCGTTAATAGCAAAAACACCTCCATTAAAGAATACATCGTCCATACTTAAGCTTCCTGTTAAGGTAGAAGCTATACGTGGCGAAAAACGAAGCCCTAATCTCCAATTTTCGCTTGTTTTAAATGTATAAGCTAAATTTAAGTCTGCTACATGTACGCGCCTTAATGCCGATGTAGAAAAGGGGTATTGATCTTCTAACTCTAAGATAATACGATTATATTCTGCTCCTACTATAAAATAGCAATCTTCGGAAGTTTGTAGCGGAATATTAAAACTTCCTCTAAATCTAGTATACTCATCTTCAGAATTGCTTTTAGGAATAAAAGAATACTCTAATCTAGCCAAATCGGTTAATTGTGCTTGTATTGTATTCATTATAAGGCAGCATACAACTAAAGCACTTATTTTAAAAACTCTTTTGGTATTTTCTTTCATAGATTACTTTTCTGGGTTAGATATTATATGAATATCACGTTGCGGAAACGGAATATTAATAGCATTGTCTTGAAACTCGTTATATATTTTATATCTTAAATCACTTTTTAATAATGGTACTGCAAAACTATCTTGTACATGAAAATGCAATCTAAACTGTAATGCGTTATCTCCAAATTCTAAAAATAATAACCCAGGAGTAGGCTCTTTTAAAATACGATTATCTTCGTCTGCAATATTTAATAATAACGTCTTTAGTAATTCAATATCTGTGCCATAAGCAACACCTATATCTACATACTCTCGTGTTATATCGCTATTTTGAGTCCAATTATAAACTACTTCATTTAAAAATTTATGATTAGGGATAATTAATATTTTATTATCGTTAGTAATGGCTTTAGTGGTTATAAGGCTAATTTTAGTTACTTTTCCTACTTTACCACTCACTTCTATAATGTCGTTAACAGTAATCGTTCTATCTACTAAAATAAAAATTCCTGAAATGACATCTTGTACTAGTTTTTGCATTCCTAGCCCTAGAGCTACAAAAAAAGCTGTGGATGCTGCTAACAGTGTAGTAACTTCTACTCCTGATGCATCTAGAGTACCTATTATTACAATAGAAAAGATAATATATTTTACGAAAGTAAATACTGTTTTAAAGCGATTTCTATCGTATTCATTAAGTTTTCTACTGGCTATTTGCCTAATAAATCGTAATATAAAATGCGTTATTACTAGTGTTGTTAACAGTATTAATATAGCAGAAATTGTTATTTTAATATCTTTAGTTGGCTCAAAACTGTAAGCTAAAAACGATTTTATTTTCTCTAACATTGCCTAATTTTATTAATATTTAATCCATTTTATTAATTCCTTATAACTCGGCTTTTTACCATACATTAAAATACCTACTCTATATATTTTTGCTGCCAGCCATACTGTAAATGTAAATGTACCTATTAGTATTACTAAAGATACTACTTGTTGCCAAATTGGAACTCCAAACGGAATACGCATTAACATAACTACTGGTGATGTAAATGGTATAAAAGAAAATATAGTAGATACTGTACCGTGCGGGTCTTCTATTACTGTAAAACCACCTACATATACTGCTATTACTAAAGGCATTATTATTGGCAGTATAAATTGCTGTGTATCTGTTTCGTTATCTACTGCCGCACCAATGGCTGCATACAATGAACTATATAATAAGTAACCACTTACAAAGAATAATATAAAAGCTAATGCCAAATTTGCTAAAGGTAAACTTCTTATAGCTAATAATATATTTTGCATTTCTAAACCACTATTGGGGTTTGTAATGGCTTGTTGCATTAATTGCTGTTGAGGCGATTGCATCTGCGACATATCTATACCTAGTATTAAGGGAAGTACTATTATTAAGATACCTCCTACAATAATCCAGATAGTAAACTGAGTAATTCCGGCTAAAGAGGTTCCTATTATTTTTCCTAGCATTAATTGTACTGGTTTTACAGAGGAAATAATAACTTCAATTATTCTACTTGTTTTTTCTTCTATTACAGACCGCATAATCATGTTCCCGTAAATAATTATAAACATAAAAAGTAAATAACCTGTTGCAACACCAAACGCTATTTTAGTATAACCATCTATTTTAGATGTTTTTTCTCCACTAAAACTTTCCTGATTTATATTTATACTTATTTTAGAATTCTCTATTTTATTAATATCAATATCTTGATTACGCATTTTAATATTGGTAAGTTCTTTTTCTATTTTAGACTCTAAATCGAACATTAAGGTTAATGATGGTGAGTCTTCTGAATAAAAACTTATATGCTGAGAAAGACTATCTAAATTTGAAAAATTATCGACATGCAATAAACCGTAATACTCGCTTTCTGATGAGATTTTTTTAGCATTTTCTAAAGTAATATTATCATCTAATATATGATATTTTGTTTTTTTACTGTCCTTAAAAAATGCTTTAACTTGTCCTGACTCATCTAAAATTGAAATGGTTCTAACTTTATTATTATTTAATTGAAACAAATAACTAACTAAAAGTACAAGCCCTATCATAATTAACGGGCTTAAAAATGTCATAATAACAAACGATTTATTTTTAACTTTTGTTAAATATTCTCGTTTTATAATAAGTGGTAAATGATTCATAGTCTTTAATTATCCTTTATTGTTTGAATAAAAATATCGTTTACACTTGGTATTAATTCTACAAAATGAGATACTTGCCCTTGTGTTGTTAAATATTGCAATAAATCGTTAGCCGATTCTGTTTCTGATAGTTTTATATTTAATTTTAGTTCGTCTCCTATGGTTCTAAAATCTGCAGGAGAAACTATAAATTTTTCAGATAAAGCTTGCTCTACTACTTGATGATTATTTGTATTAAGTCCTACCTCGTAAGTATTAGTTTTATATTGTTTTTTTATATCTGTTAATTTTCCTTCTAAGATTTTATTAGACTTATGTATTAATGCTATATGATCGCATAACTCCTCAACAGATTCCATTC
>NZ_JBSHNS010000329.1:0-1099 GCF_053601635.1 Pontimicrobium sp. MEBiC01747 | reverse complement strand
CAAAAGAAACAACTCCTGTTGCGTTTACAACTTGAGAGTTTCCTTGATTGTCTGATACGGTAAGTGATGTTGCTGTTCCTAAATCTGTAATATCTGTTTCTACAAAAAACTGTGGTCCATTTATACAGTCTGAAACAACTGTGTAAGTTGCTGTAGGGTTTGTACATGTCGAGCATACTACTGTAACATCTAAAGGAGTATATCCATTAGTATCACAACTTCCAGATCCGTCTGCGTTTATAGATAGTGTTAAGCTATCTCCTGAAGATTGATAAGTAATACCTGATAAATCACCACCATTTCCATAAGGTGTTGCAGCATTTAAATCTGTTCCTGTTGCTACATCTGTAATGATTAATTCATCCCAGTTGTTTTCTACCGTTCCTGAATTGATTGTTATCGTTAATGCTGATCCATCTGTACTTGTAAATGTAAAGACATTTGAGTCATTAGCTGTATAACAGTAATTTAAGGTTTGTGCTCCTACGGCACAGTCTACAGAAAAATCTGTTTGTACTGTTGTTGTAAAGTTTAAAGGACCTACCCAGTCGCTATATGTACCTCCGCCACAATCTGATCTTACATAAACTTCATAGTCTGTAGAGTAGTCTAATGCTGTTGCATTAACTGTGTTTGTAGCTATCATTGTTCCGTTACCAGCTGGTACACCTGTTCCTGGTGCTTGTAAAACATATTCCCAAGCAGTTATTGTTCCTGCATCCCAAGTAATGTCTGCTGTTGTTCCTCCTATATTATTAGCTGCTAAAGCTGTTGGCACATCACATAATGAGTTAATAACAGCAATATTGTCTATCATCCAGTACCATGCCCAAGTATCTCCATCGTTATAAATAAAACGAATTTGCATGTTTGCATTAGAATAGGCAGTAATGTCAATGTGTTGTTGATTTGGTGTTGCAAAAGAACCTGTTGTAGCTGTTTGATTTAATACTTCTACCCAATTCGTTCCATCGTACACTTCTACAATACCACTATCTGACCCTCCAGATCTGTAAAACTGATCGAAGTCTAGGAATAGACCAACGGCTCCAGTGGTATCAAAAACTGGTGAGGTTAGCGTTTCTATTAATTGTGTACC
>NZ_JBSHNS010000328.1:0-11813 GCF_053601635.1 Pontimicrobium sp. MEBiC01747 | reverse complement strand
TATAAAATATAGTATTATGAAAACACAAAAAGCAAACAGATTAGATTTTACTAAAAATAGTGTAGTAGAACTAAACGAAGTAGAATTATTAGACGTAGATGGAGGAACATCTCCTCTTTGTGTTATTGCTGTAGCATCTTCTGCACAATGTGTAGGAATCCTATTAGGAAGTATAGCATTAAGCTATAATATAACAAAAGACTAAAATGTAATACCGCTTACAAAAAAGCCCTTGATTTAAATCAAGGGCTTTTGTTTTTATACTTATTTACCTCAAACAAAGAAAAACACTTTATCTATAAATAAAAGTAACCTTTCCAGTTTTCTTTGTTTTTAAAAAAGACTTATCTAAAAACAGGTTAATATCTTCATCATTATTAAAAACAGAATCAACAGGGATGTTACAATCTGTATTGTTGTTTAATAATTCGATTGCATTTTTAAGGTCTTCAGAGCTTCCTAAGCAATTTGCTTTAATGCTAATATTTTTTGAAATTAATAAGCTCATTAAATATGATATGTTAGTATAGGCTTCTTTTTTTTGCATTTTTTCAGAAGACTGGTTAAACATCCCACAAGTAACATAATTAGCTTCAAGATTAAGATTACGTTGTAATGCAACAATATGAGTGTCTGAAAAAGGATCTAAAACAGCATTAAAAAGAAGGTTTTTAGGAATATCTTGCTCTTTAAAGTTAAAAATGTTTTTAATGAAAGGAAATAACTCTTTTACTTTCTCTGTATTTTCTCCAGAGTAGGATAATCCGTATACATTACAGTTTTTGTCTCTTAAAAAATTTAATATTATTAAAGAAGTATTTGATGTTACTGAAGTCACTAATACATTATCACCCTCCTTTATGTCTGCTTTTCTAATCATAGACATACTTGTTTGTGCTCCAATACTCATTCCTGCAGCTTGCTCTACAGGGATACCTTCAGGAATTGTAGTTAACTTTCCTTTGTAGAAAACTTCAAGCTCTTTACTTGCATGATTACTAGGTATGCCAGGTGGTGCGTTAAAGGGAGCTAAAGGGTAAGAACAGTCTGCAATTACATAATCTCCCACTTTTAAATTGGTTACATTTTTTCCAATTTTTACAACTTCTCCGCAAAACTCAGAACCAATGGGGTAGTATGTATCTTGATCTGTTTTTTGTAGTTTTTTCCATGCGTTTTCAATAATACCAAAATCTCTGTAATTAAGAGAAAACCCTTTTTTTCTTACTAATACTATATCGTTATACTCATCACTATTTTCGTTAAATTCTGTATCGGGAATATGTATTAATGCTAATGGTATTTTTAAAGAATCTATTTCTAAAATATATTTATCGTCTTTATCTAGTTTTTCTGCTAAAGATGGACTTAACACGCCTAATGCTCTCATAATTAATTTAGTATTTAAAAGGAGCGCACAATACGCTCCTTTTTAGGTTTAATGTTAGATTAATAGCTAAGCTATACGGTAACTTCTTTTTTACTCTTTTTCTGTGTATGTAACTGTTTACTGTAATATTTAAATAACATATCGTAAACTACCATTTCATGAATACGTTGTTTAGCTAAGAAAATACGATTACAAACCATGTGTAAATAACTTAAAACGGTATTTTCTAACCCTCCAGGTAAAATATTATTACTGGCTAATGTTTTTAATTCGCTTACGACCTCTTTATTTTTAAAAGAGCGTTCTTTTAAAATATCCCATAAAGGCTTATAAATGTCTGCCTTAGTGTCTTCGTTTAAAAAGGTTTCAATATTAGTCATGTTTTCACTATACAACTCATTTACTTGCTTATTTAGGGCTCCAGTTTTATTAAACTCTTTTCCAAAACTAGTTTTAGCAATATTTAATAAATGCATTTTTTGTTTAACACTAAAACCAAAGTCATTAAGTAAATGATCCATAGAAAGTAACGAGAATAACCAACGAATACGCTCTCCAGCATCTCCTTCAATCATATCAGCAAATTTAACAGTACACTCACTATCATTATAATATAAAGCTTCGGTAGCATCTATAGATTCAAAGCCATAACGTTGTAATTCTCTTAAGTACGTATCGGTTTGTGTTTTCCAAATTAACAGATTGTTTTCGAACGGCTGAATGTGTTTTTTGATAATTGATACGCACTCAGAGAATTTAGTTTGATCTTTTAAATGAATTCTAAAACGTAAATGGTAGCCATCTTTATCAGAATAGCGTATAAAGAACCATTTCGTTATTAAGTTATTCGCCTCAAGTTCGTCAACTGTTGGCTTAATGGCTTGGTTTAGTAATTTTTCTCCTACTCGTTCCCCGCAATAAAACTTATAATAAAGCCACTCATCTCCAGTAGAATAAGATGCTTTTTGAATACTAGCAGGTGTAGCAGGTGTTGTTTCTGCAAGTTTATTTTCCTTTTGTTTAGGAATGTTTTTATAAGAAGGCAATACAAATTCATTACAATAAGCACCAGTTATTGTGTTTTCTTCAAAGAAAAACTCTTTAAGCTGTATAAAATGTTCTCCTTTTAGCATGTAATAAAAAGTGAAACAACTTAAGTCGTTTTTAAAATTTACTACAACTTCATTATCCCCTTGGGTAAAAGAAACAATGTCTGGGATATTACGTTTCTTCTGAAAAGCTCTAACAGCATCAATAGCGTTTTCTTCTTTATTTTTAAGAATAGCCTTCATTGTATCACTTGTTAAGTTCCAAGTGGCACGAGATAAAACAATATCTTTATAATTTACTCGCGGTAAATAGTCGAAATCATTTTGTAAGCTTCCCCAACTAAAACTTAAACCAGATTGTTCTTGGTCTTGCATATCACATAAAAAATGATAGATAGGCAAAGCATTAGCGCTATAATTATGGGCGTTTCCTAAACGAGGTATAATTTCTTTATTTAAACGTTTAGAACGTAAAATAATTTTTCCTCTCTTAACAGAGATGTATAAATCAGTAACATCTAATTGGTATTCTTTATCAAGAGAGGAGTTTCCTAGATATGGTATTTCGTAATCTCGTTGAAATTTTCTATAAAGAATATTCCCAGTTCTTGCTTGAGGTAAATGAATAATTTCTGCTAGTATTTTATCTGGGTAAAGTGATTTTTCATGATTGTGTATTTCATCGCACATAGTTTCTATAGAAGCATCTAAGTGAGCAAAACGACCAATTAAACTATTCGCCGATGGCCCCCAAACAGATTTTAAATGTACTTTTTCTTCTCCTTTTTCATGAAAAACATTGAAGAATGTCGAAAAACTATCTGGGTATAAACTTTCGTTTTCGTCAAACTGATTAATTTCCTCATCAGTTAAATTAATTTCTGTAGCACCATTTTGTAAAGCTTTTAAAGCTTTTTTAAATAGAAAGCCAGTTTTATTATTCCATGAAATTTTTCGTTCATTTGCATATCTGCCTCTTATAGCTAGTTTGTCTACTAAAGGTGTCTTTGCTCCTGAACCTGAACCATAACCAATACCTAAATCTGGATCTAGTACATTAATAAGAGGTTGTTCGTATTCTTCATAACGTTCTTGAAACTTCTTTTTAAAATCATCTAAAGTTGGGTTAGACCTTTTATTTTGTAACTTATTTAAAACAACTATGGCACTACGTAGCTTTTTTATTGTTGAATAACTTAAAGTAGCGTTAGGTATTGTTTTGTAACTATCTACTTGAAATAGTTTTGTTATATCTGTTTCTTGGATCTTTTCTTCTATTTGAGTGTGTATTTCTCTATATTTTTCTGGATTGTTTATTCCAGATTCATCAATAGCAGTTATTTTACTTTTTAAAGAATGCAATAATTCTTTAACAACATTTGCCTCATAAAAATCAAATCGCTTTTCGCTTAAAACAGTTAACAAGCCTTCTAAATAATCATCTCCAGTTAAAGTAAATTCAAGTTCGTTAACAAAAAACTGACTGTCAATAACTTGGTGAATAAAATCTCTAGCATCTTCATCGCTAATATTATCATCTGTAATGGGTTTTATAAGTTGACTTATTGTGGCTCCTTGATGAGCAATTTTTATTGTTTTTTCTAAATAGTCATTAATGTCTACTTCAGATATTTTATGTCTTCTAGCACTTTTTTTAAAGTAATACTCAACAAAACGATATTTGTCCATTACCTTATACATCGAGTTGTTAGGGTAGTATTTTAAAACGTTACGTATGTCTTTATTTTTGGTAATTTCTGGTAGTATCTCACCTAGAAAATACATATCGAACTTGGTGGTACGTTTTATTTCTCCACTGTCTACATCTATACTGGTTTCTTTTCCTAGATTTATGGTTCCTACAGAAGCCCATAAACCAAAAGGAGTACAACGATTTGCTAGTCTTGAGGTGTATTTATAAAGAGACCCTTTAAGGCTTTTAAGCTCGTCTTCTGTTTGAAAAGCTTCTCCCTTTTCCCATAATTCAAATGCTTTATATATATTGGGAGATCCAATAAATAATGCTTCTCTATGCTTAGGGTTTTTAAATATATCTTGAATTTCTTCCCAGGTAATATCTATTTTCTTAGGGCTTAAAGGCGTCCTAACAACCGCTTTGTTTGCAAATGAATGATTTTTCATGATTAACGGATTTTTTTTAATTATACATTTAAATTACTCCACATTTTACTGTAATATCCTTGTTTGTCTAAAAGCTCTTGGTGTGTTCCAGTTTCTATAACCTCTCCTTTTTTAAGAGCAATTATTTTATCGGCTTTTACAATAGATTGTAGTTTGTGGGCAATTATTATTATTGTTTTTCCTTGTGATGCTAAATCATCAATGAGATCTTTTATAACTAATTCAGATTCTGAATCTAATGCTGAGGTAGCCTCGTCTAGTATTAATATTTCTGGTTCTTTATATAAAGCTCTCGCAAAGGCTATTCTTTGTCTTTCGCCTCCAGAAAGATTGGCTCCAAACTCCCCTAAATAGGTTTGGAAGCCATTAGGGAGCGATTCTATAAACTCATAAGCACCTACTTGCTTACAAACTTTAATTATTTTCTCCATATCTGGGCTATATTCTCCAATAGCTATGTTAGATATAATGGAACCATCAAATAATTCGACATTTTGAGGGACAGTAGTAACTAAAGCATTAATACTATCTTTAGTAATATACTTTAAATCGTAATCTCCAATAAGTATTTTACCTTCATAAGGTTGATATACATTTTGAATTAATGAAGCAATCGTACTTTTTCCACTACCACTTTCTCCTACTAGAGCTGTAAACTTTCCTTTAGGTATGGTTAAACTAATATCTTTAAAGATGTCCCTTCCTAATTCGTAATGAAAACGAACATTGTCGAATTGAATATCTCCAAAAGAATGTTCAGAGATTGTAATATTTGCTTCGTTAACTTCGGTTTCCAGATCCATGATGCCAAATAACCTATCTGCCGCAATCATAGCATTTTGAATAGATTTATTAGTACCTATTAATTGTGAAGCAGGACCAGTAAAATAACCTATTATAGAATAGAAAGAAAAGAGTTCTCCGGGTGTAATTTCGCCATCAATAACATAATAAGTTCCAACCCATAATAGGATAACAGTAAATATTCTAGAAATAAAACCTGTAGATGTACTGGCAAAAATATTATTTAAGCCAGATTTATATATTGTCTTTAATAAATCTATGAACTTTAACTCTGTTTTGTTTTTAGAAAAATCCTCTAGAGATAATCGCTTTACAGTTCCAATATTTTTAATAGATTCTACTAGTTGAGACTCTAGCAATGCATTTTTCTCCATTACCTGTCGCTCTACCTTTTTATTTAAATTGTTTACAATAAAGTAGATGATAATGTATAATGGAATAATTAACGTAATAATAGCTGCTAATTTCCAATAATAGGTATACATGAAGATGAATGAAAAAATAACGATAAATACATTTACTAAAATATTTAGAGCAGTTTCATTAATTAGCAATCTAATTTTTACAGCATCTCCAATTCTGGACATAATTTCTCCAATACGCATAGTATCGAAGAATTTTTGAGGCATTGTAAATAAGTGTTTATAATACCCTAAAATAAGCCTAGAATCTATCTGTTGGCTGGTTTTAAGCATAAAAACATCTTTTAATGCTCCAAAAATAAATTGAAGAACAACACATAATAACACAACAACACTCATTAAATTAAGCAGGCCTTTATTACCACTAACAAAAACAAAGTCGGTTATTTTTTCTATATAAATAGAAACAGAAAACCCTAAAAGTGTATAAATTATAGAGCCTATAAGTGCTTGGAAAAGAATGTGTTTGTGTGGGTTTAAAAGAAAAGCCATACGTTTTAAATTCGAGAACTTTTCGTTTCTTTCTTTAAAAATATCTTCGTCTGGTATTAAAATTAACATGTATCCAGTGAAAATGTCTTTAAAGTCTTTAATAGTTTTCTTTTCAAGTTTTCCCGTTGCAGGATCCATGACTTTAACATAGTCCTTAGTTACCTTGTAAATAACCATATAATGAGGAAACTCGTGCTCATCGTGTTTTATTAACACATGGGCAATTGCAGGAAGTGGTATTTCTTCTAAACTTTCTAGAGAGGCTTTTACCCCTTTTGCTATAAAGTCTAACTTTGTAGCTGCTTCACGTAAACCTAAAAGTGTTGTTCCTTTTTGGTTAGTATTGGCATATTGTCTTATTCTAGCAATTGGCAAACTTAGTTTATAGTGCTCTGAGATAGAAGCTAAACAAGCGGCTCCGCAATCGCTAAAATCGTGTTGTTTTATTTCTATTTTACTCATTTATGTCATTATAAGGGTTAAACCAATCGTCTATACTATCTGTTAATAGCTGAAATAATGTTCTGTTGGTTAAAAAGAATCGGCTAGTAACATTCATTCCTTTCTTTAATGGGCCTTTTACACCATTAGATAGAGATAGTGTTTTTTCATTTAAAGAGCTTCTAACTTTAAAAACTGGTGTGTTTTGTATAACAACGATATCTTTTCCTACTTCAATAATTTCACCGGTAGCAAAACCCCATTGGTTTGAATTATAAGATTCTACTTGATATTTTACAGGAATACCTTGTTTTATATAACCAATATCTTTAGGGTTCATGTAAGATTCTACAATTAAATTACCGCTAGGAGAAATTGTTGCTAAATTACTACCTGGGTTTATAAGGCTTCCTAGATGATGAGCTTGAACATTAATTAAATCACCATCTACAGGAGCAATAACAACTTTCATGTTTCTCTCTTCTTTTAACTGCTCTTGATTAGAGTTTAAATTATCTAGAGATTGTTCATATTCAGAAAGTTCAATTTGCCATGCTTCTTTTGCTTGACTAATAAAAAGAGCTTTATCATCTTTTGCTTTATCTAACTGAAAAAGGGCTTCCTCGTCCTGTACTTTAGTGTAAGCATCTTTTTTATATAATTCATTTACTCTCTTATAATTGTTTTTGGCTTTTTCAATAACTGTATTTAAGTTGTTTCTTCTTTGGTTATACTGAAGAAGTGCTTTTTTGTATTTATTTGTTTTTATTTTATAGTGCTGTCCATTAATGAGTAGTCTTAAATCTGATATGAAGCCCAAAATATCTTCTTTCTGATGTTTTAATAAATCATCTCTTACATCTTGATCTTTTTGGCTTATAATAGCCAAAGTATCTCCTTTAGAAACAGTTTGATTTTCTTTAATATTAAAATAAGTAATTCTACCTCCAGAAGAAGTGTATATAGAAACTGGGGTTTCTTTGGATACAACCCTTCCTAGACTTGTAGAAGGAACATCTATGTTTATAAAAGGTAAGGATATAAATATCCCTAATAGCGTAAGAAATAATAGCCAAAAAATAAGATTAGTTTTTTTGCTGTGCTTTGCTATGTGATACTCGACTGTGTTGTGTAATATGTCCTCTGGGAATATATTATTTTCGTTCATAATTCAATCGTTGTTTAGGGTATTATTTTTTCAGACTGAATTTTCTAACGAAAAAATCGTTGTATGTAAAATATGTCATTTGCTTGAGTTTTGATTCAAAGCAACATATTATTAATAATATATACAAAGTATAGCTGCTTATATTTATAAATTAAGACCCTGTTTTTTTGTTTTATTTTTTTGAAAATTAGTTATTTATACGATTTGTGTAATGAAAATAAAATTTTAGTTTAATCCTAGTGTATGTGGTTGTTGCAAGAAATAATTTTAGAAATATTAGATCAACTTTTTGTTAATTATAAGCTAAATTGCAATTACTTTTAGTACAGAAATAAACAAATTAAACCCTTTGTCTATATTTGTAATAGATAAAGCAGTATGAGTAAAAAAGAAAAGAAAATTCCATTAAAAAGAAAACTACTTCATAAGTATCGTTTAGTTATTTTAAACGAAGATACTTTTGAGGAACGCATTTCATTTAAGTTAACACGACTAAATGTATTTGTATTAGCTACAATTTCATCAATATTATTAATAGCACTTACTACATTATTAATAGCGTTTACTCCAATTCGGGAATATATTCCTGGTTATTCTTCTACAGCATTAAAAAAGAAAGCAGTAGAACTTAATTATAAAACAGATTCATTACAAAAGGTTATTAGGTTAAATGAACAATATTATAGCTCTATAAAAAAAGTGCTAAAAGGAGAGGTAAGTACTGTAGAGTTTAATAGAGACTCTATTTTATCTGCAGCAAAACTAGATATTGGCGAGGTAGACTTAGACCCAATTAAAGAGGATTCTATTCTTAGAGAAAAAGTAGATAAGGAAGATAAATACAATTTATTTGAAACAGCTAAAACCAAAGCCAGCTTTGTTTTATTTCCTCCAGTGAGCGGAACCATAAGTGAAACATACAACGTAGAAGAAAAACATTATGCAGTAGATGTAATAGTTGCAGAGAATACACCAGTAAAATCTGCAGCAGATGGAACTGTTATTTTTGCAGAATGGACTACAGAAACGGGGTATGTAATTATAATAGAGCATAGCCATGGCTTAATATCTGTTTATAAACATAACGAGTCGTTAACTAAAGCTCAGGGGGATTTAGTTAAATCTGGAGAAGTTATAGCAATGGCAGGAAATACAGGAGAATTAACAACTGGCCCTCATTTACATTTTGAATTATGGAGTGATGGTTACC
Source organism: Pontimicrobium sp. MEBiC01747 (assembly GCF_053601635.1). Taxonomy (NCBI): domain Bacteria; kingdom Pseudomonadati; phylum Bacteroidota; class Flavobacteriia; order Flavobacteriales; family Flavobacteriaceae; genus Pontimicrobium; species Pontimicrobium sp. MEBiC01747. The sequence continues at coordinate 2,695 of NZ_JBSHNS010000328.1, read as the reverse complement.
CAGTAAACCCAACTAATTTTATAGATTTCAAATAATTTAATGATACCATTTAAGTCTGCATTAGCAAAACAATTTGCAAAGAAAATTTATAAATCCATTCAGAAATGGGCAAATAACCCAATTGAAACTCAAGAGAACGTTTTTAAAAACTTAATAAAAGAAGCTTCTCATACTAATTTTGGGAAAGACCATAATTTTAAGACCATAAAAACTCATGAAGATTTTGTAAAACAAGTTCCTGTAAGAGATTATGAGTCTATAAAAAAATATGTAGATAAAGTTGTTGAAGGCGAGAAAGATGTTTTATGGAAAGGAAAACCATTATATTTTGCAAAAACGTCTGGCACCACTTCTGGAGCAAAATACATACCAATTACAAAAGAAAGCATGCCATATCATGTTAATGCAGCGAGAAATGCTATATTAATGTATATACATGAAACAGGGAATACGAAATTTGTAAATGGTAAAATGATTTTTTTACAAGGTAACCCAATACTAAAAGAAAAGAATGGTATACAGTTAGGTCGATTATCTGGTATTGTAGCACATTATGTACCTAAGTACCTTCAAAAAAACAGAATGCCATCTTGGGAGACAAATTGTATAGAAGATTGGGAAACTAAAGTAGATGCTATTGTAGAAGAAACACTACCTGAGAATATGACTATTATTTCAGGAATTCCTTCATGGGTACAAATGTATTTTGAAAGACTTCAGGAAAAAACAGGAAAAAAAGTAGGAGATATTTTTAAAAACTTTAATCTATTCATTTTTGGAGGCATAAATTATGAGCCATATAGAGCTAAGTTTGAAAATTTAATAGGGAGAAAAGTAGATAGTATAGAACTATACCCTGCAAGTGAAGGTTTTTTTGCATTTCAAGATAAGCAAAACGAAAAAGGAATGTTGCTACAGTTAAATTCGGGTATGTTTTACGAATTTATAAAAGCAGATGAATTTTTTAATGAGAATCCAAAACGTATAACCATTGCAGAAGTAGAAAAAGGTGTAAATTACGTAATAATAATATCTACTAATGCAGGTTTGTGGGCTTATAATATAGGAGACACTGTACAATTTACAAGTTTAAGTCCATATCGAGTTATTGTCTCTGGTAGAATAAAACACTTTATATCTGCCTTTGGAGAACATGTAATAGGTAAAGAGGTAGAACAAGCATTAAAGGAAGCTATAGAAAGTTCTGAAGCTAGAGTTAATGAATTTACAGTAGCGCCACAGATTACGCCTCAATCTGGTCTACCCTATCATGAATGGTTTATAGAATTTGAAAAAGAACCGGAAAATATTACTAAATTCACTAATAAAATAGATAAAGCATTACAAGAACAAAATAGTTATTATTTAGATTTAATAAAAGGAAAAGTATTACAGCCTTTAAAAATATCTAAAATAGATAAAAATGGATTTCAAAATTATATGAAATCTATAGGAAAATTAGGAGGGCAAAATAAAATTCCACGCCTTTCTAATGATAGGAAAATTGCAGATGCTTTAGAAACGTATATTCTCTATAAATAATAGTATATTTGCAGGCTAAAGAAAGATTATGAGTAAAATAACATATCATGAAAGAACGAGGGCTCAAGAAAGCTCAAATGCAATAGAAAGAATGTATATTACTATGCGTCATTTATTTAATAGAGGGTTTTATAAACCAATGGGAGTCTCTGGAGAAACCTTAAGAGAAGCACTTTTAGTTTTAAGGCCAGAAATATATGGTTCTATTGCAGATGAAAAAGCAGAATTAGATGGTCTATTATATGTAATAGATAGATTGCCAATAGGCATAGAAGAGTGTCGTTTTATTAATTTAACAAGTGATGAAGGCTATGCTAATTCACATTTTGAGGCGATAATACCACCCAAAAGAAGACGTAATTGCTATCGTATAGACGATGAGCAAATGAATATTGAAATTACTCGAGGACGATCGGAAATTTATGATATTTTAACTCACTTAACGTTTCTTTTTGTAGAGTCTCATAAAATTAGTAAACGTGTAATAATTAATGACGAAGGGCATACTACAAGAGATTGGTTAAAACTAGAAAAAGCAGTTTTAAGTAAAAAGAAACTTACTCAAAAAGAAAGAGAAATAGCCATTACTCATACAGCCAATATACTTGGAAGAACGTTTAGAGAATTATCTTCTGTATATTCTAACTTTGCAACAAAGGAAAAACCAGAACGCTTATTACATATTGTATATTGGTTAGGTAAATTGGCAATAGATGAAGTTGTTAATAATACTAAACGAACAGTTACTTTTAGTCCTGTTTTAAGAGAGAGACTGGGGCACCATATACATGGTGAAATTTGGGCAAATACAATTAAAGAAACACTTAAAAAGAATAATTTATTAGAACGCCCAATACATATAATTAGTGCAAACTTGCATAGTGTAATGAATACGCTATATGCACCAATAGCATTAAAAAATTTAATATCTAAAAAGGATATTTTTGGTGTTTATGAAGACTTAAGTAGTAGTAAAAACGAAGCCCTACGCAATAAAGTAACACAAAAAGCGTTACAGCAGGGAATGATTTATATAAAAGATACCTCTGGAACTAATATAGATGTTCAAATTTTTGATACAGCTAAGCTAGATTTAAGCCAAACAGACTTGGGTTTAAATAAGCAAAATAAAGAAGATAATGAGGCTCCAGTT
>NZ_JBSHNS010000327.1:0-9980 GCF_053601635.1 Pontimicrobium sp. MEBiC01747 | reverse complement strand
GCTTAATAAAGTTGGTTAACTCTTCTCCTTTTAAAAGGCCTTGAGATAAACGTGCTAAGTCTAAACTTTGGTTTATTAAACGTTCTTGTTTCTTTTTCGTTTTCGTGTTAATAATTTCTCCAACAAGGTCAGAGTTTGTATTAACCACTAAGTTGTACATTTCTGGCATGTTACCAAACATATTCATACCTCCTCCACCAGTCGCTTGCATCTCTTTCATACGACGCATAAACTCAGGTTGTGTAATCATAAACGGAGAGGCAGCACTATCCATAGCTTCTAACTGTACCGTGAATTTTTCTGAAGGAATTACTTCTTTTAATAATTCGTCTAAAGCTTTCGTTTGGTCTTCATCTAATTTAGAAATCGTTGTATCGTCTTTCTTAATTAAATTATCTACGTGATCTGCATCTACACGTGTAAACGTGATGTTCTCTTTTGTGCTTTCTAATTTTTGAATTAAGTGTGATACTATAGGTGAATCTAACAACAACACTTCGTAACCTTTTGCTTTTGCTGCTTCAATATAACTGTGTTGCTCGTCTTTATTAGAAGCATAAAGAATGACTAATTTGTCGTCTTTGTCTGTTTGGTTCGCTTTAATTTTATCGTATAACTCTTGGTATGTATGATATGTGCCATCTACTGTTGGGTATAATGCAAATGCATCTGCTTTTTCGAAGAATTTTTCTTCAGACAGCATACCGTATTCAATAACAATTTTAATGTCATCCCATTTTGCTTCAAAATCCTCACGGCTATTGTTAAATAACGATTTTAATTTATCGGCAACTTTACGTGTAATGTAAGATGATATCTTTTTTACAGCACCATCGGCTTGTAAGTATGAACGCGAAACGTTTAATGGAATGTCTGGCGAATCAATAACACCGCGTAGCATAGTTAAAAACTCTGGTACAATACCTTCTACATTATCGGTTACAAAAACTTGGTTTTGGTATAACTGTATTTTGTCCTTCTGCATGCTCATGTCCTGAGACATTTTTGGGAAGTATAATATACCAGTTAAGTTAAATGGGTAATCTACATTTAAGTGAATGTGGAATAACGGTTCTTCGAATTGCATTGGATACAATTCTCTGTAGAAATTTTTATAATCGTCATCTTCTAATTCTGTTGGTTGTTTTGTCCAAGCAGGGTTAGGGTTGTTGATAATATCGTCTACTGTAATTTTGCGTTGTGGCTCTGTTGTTTCTTTACCCTCTTCATCCTTAGTTGTTTCTGGAGTATGTGTTGGGTCGTCTATTTCCTTTGTACCAAATTTAATTGGCACAGGCATAAACTTATTGTACTTGTTTAATAAGGTTTTTATTCTAGACTCTTCAAGGAACTCTGTAGAATCTTCAGCAATGTGTAAAATAATTTCTGTACCTCTGTCTGTCTTGTCGTGTGCTTCTAAAGTAAATTCTGGAGAACCATCACACGTCCAATGTGCAGCAGGTTCATCTTTATGAGATTTAGTAATGATTTCTACTTTTTCGGCAACCATAAATGCAGAATAGAATCCTAAACCAAAGTGTCCTATAATTCCAGAATCTTTAGCAGAATCTTTATACTTATCTAAAAACTCTTCAGCTCCAGAAAAAGCTACTTGGTTAATGTATTTTTCAACTTCTTCAGCTGTCATCCCTAAACCTTGATCGATAATATGAAGTTTCTTTCCTTCTTTATCGATTTTAATTTCAATTTTTGGATCCCCATATTCAACTTTAGATTCCCCAATATTTGTTAGGTGCTTTAATTTTAAAGTTGCATCTGTAGCATTACTAATTAACTCACGTAAAAAGATTTCGTGGTCGCTGTATAAGAATTTTTTAATAAGCGGGAAAATGTTTTCAACGGATACGTTAATACTTCCTTTAGCCATAATTGATTAATTTTTATTTATCATTCTTGTATAGACAAGAACTTGTTTATATTTTTTATTGTCTTGTAACCAATAGTCAACAAAAATGCCAATTCCTAAAATATGACAAACTGACATTTTTAGTTGCAGTAGTAAATTAGTTACATAAAAGAGCTGTAATGGCATGGAAAATAATTTTCTTTAATATTTAGGTTTAATCTTGAAGTTAATATTGTTGAAAAACTTTAAATTGCGACACTATTTATTTCGAGTATAAAGAAGTATAAGAGTAGTAATAAGGTAAATAAGATTTCCTTTTTTTAAGGAAATAAAAAACATAGTTTTTATGTATAATTCTAAAATAATAGGTTTAGGTCGTTTTGTTCCAGAGAACATAGTTACTAACGATGAGTTGTCTACCATGATGGATACTAACGATGCGTGGATACAGGAACGTACGGGTATTAAAGAAAGACGTTGGGTTAAAGATTCTGGAGATACTACTGCAACTATGGGTGTAAAAGCTGCCAAAATTGCGATTGAGCGTTCTGGGTTGGATAAAGATGATATCGATTTTATTATTTTTGCTACCTTAAGTCCAGATATGTATTTTCCTGGGCCAGGAGTACAAGTACAAGAGGCTTTAAATATTAAAACGGTTGGGGCTTTAGATGTTAGAAACCAATGTTCTGGTTTTGTTTATGCTATTTCTGTAGCCGACCAGTTTATTAAAACGGGGATGTATAAAAATGTTTTAGTAATAGGGTCAGAGCTACATTCCCATGGATTGGATAAAACGACTAGAGGTCGTGGTGTTTCTGTAATATTTGGAGATGGAGCAGGAGCAGCAGTTTTAACTAGAGAAGAAGATACTACAAAAGGTATTTTATCTACACACTTACACTCGCAAGGCGAGCATGCAAAAGAATTGGTGTTAGAAGCACCAGGAATGGGAACACGTTGGGTTACCGATATTATAGATGATAATAATGCCAATGATGAAAGTTACTTCCCGCACATGAATGGTCAATTTGTTTTTAAAAATGCTGTGGTGCGTTTTAGTGAAGTAATTATGGAAGGGCTTACTAAAAACAAATTAGAGGTCTCAGATATAGATATGTTAATTCCACACCAAGCGAATTTAAGAATTTCTCAATTTATACAACGTAAATTTCAATTAGAAGACAATCAAGTATATAATAATATACAACGTTATGGTAACACTACCGCAGCATCTATTCCTATTGCTTTAACTGAGGCTTGGGAAGAAGGCAAAATAAAAGAAGGTGATACCGTTGTATTGGCTGCTTTTGGTAGTGGCTTTACATGGGGAAGTGTTATTATTAAATGGTAACAAAATTCCTGTGTATACAGGAATCTTATTAATAAAACCCTTTAAATGAAAGTTGTTTTAAAGAAAATATTAGGCGTATTATTTATTTTAATGGGTAGCGTTTTGTCTCTAGCATTGCTAGCGCAAATTCCTATGACTATTTTACGAATTAAAGACGTTGGAGATACTTCTGAAGGTTATGGATTTGGTTATGTTATAGGAACCATAATTGGAGCAATTTTAATAGCTTTTATGGCTTTTCTTCTATTTAAATTTGGTTTTAAATGGGTGTCTAATAAAAAGAAATCTAGAATAGAAGATGTTGGTAGTATTGGTGAAAATTAACATTAATAGAAATAAAAAAAGTCCTAAAACTCGAGTGTTAGGACTTTTTTACTAATTAACCAATATAAACTAAACTTTTGTTTACGAATGCTTTTCTAGGAAGACTAATTCAAATAAAATATATCGTATTCTGTTGTTGTTCTACTTATAAGACGAATATTTTTATGTTTTATTACATTGATTATCAATATTTAATGAAAAATTAACAAATAAGAGCTATTTTGTTAAGGTCCTGCTAAATTTTATATCGAATTTGCCATTGTGTAATATTTTGATACACTGTAATTAAATTTTTTTTGTTTTATACATTAACAATATGTTATAAATACAGAAAACCAGTAAGCTAAAATATTAGTATCACTGGTTTTCTGCACTTTAAAATTACTTTGTGTAGAGCGTTTATAATTATATGCTATCTACAAAGTTTTTAAAGACTTCTTTATGGTGTTCTAAATCTAAATGAGAAGAAAGTGCAACACGTACAATGTAATCTTTATCTCCTTCCTTTGTTGTCCCTTGGGTAGATGTTGCAGGAATTGTCCAATAACATCCTTTTAATTGTCCGTAACTTACACAGAATTTACTTTCGTTAGGGATTTCGGTAATCATTAAATTAATTAATTTAAGATTTAACGCTCTCTTGTATGTTTCTTTTTCTTCTTCGGTATTGCCTTTAGTTGGTAAGTCTAATGAAAAAACGGAAGGTGTAAACCCTTGCTCAGCTAATGTTTCAGACACAAAGTTAATTTTTGCGTCAGGTAAAGTATGGTTAATAAAGGTTACAAACTCACGTGTGTTTTTATAGGCGTCATGAATTCTTTGATTCATTGATGGTAATTGCTTTGCTAGTATTTGGTACTGTAAGGCTGTTGCTTCGTTATCGCAAAGCTCTTGGTGTAATTCTATGTTTTCCATTAAGGCCTCTGCTTTTTTATTTGCTGTAGCATAGCCTGCTGTACATTGCCCACCGCTAGGAAACTTAGAGCCACTAACATAGGATATTGCTCTTACTGATGATAAGATGTCGTTTTCTCCCAAAAAGTGAACGTTGGGGCAAAAGGTTTGGTCTAAAATAAAAACAGGGTCGATAGCAATATCTCCGTTACTGGTTTTACGTTCTTTACTTAAAACGGCTTTTAGTTTTAAAAGATCTGGAACTTCTACTCTAGGATTTGTTGGTATTTCTGCAATAATGTATGGTACAGCATCTTCTTTAGCAATTTTATCGAGTACCACATCAATGCTTTGTACCATATCTTGACCTCCATCTACCGGTAAGTCCATGACTTCTATATTGTTATTACATGCCGCTACACGTCTTGCTTGGTCATTGGTGCCTCCATAACAATTTGGTGGTACAACAAACTTGATTTTTTTTTCTTGATGGTTTTCTATGGCATCATGAATTAATCCCATTGCAATCGCATATTGTATAGATAAACCACTAGAGCCAACGACAGCTTTAGTGTTTGTACCGGTAATTTGCTTAATAGAATTTAAAACACTTGTTTTATTGACTTCAATATTATTTTTTGTATCATCTGCAGTGTTTCCAATCAATTCATTTAATACTGTAAGGCAATTTGCCGGTGTCATGGCAATGGTTTCTCTTCTTCTTACATGTTGAATTTCTGAAATGTATTTTTCGTTTTCTTCGCCATTGGCTACTAAAATACTTCCGTAATGAGGATGAGAACTTACAAAGAAGTCTATATTTGGTGTTAGGTTAAAGTTACAAATATTGTCTTGTTCTGTAATAAAAACAGTACTACCGTTATATGGTGAGATAGCATCAATGTTTTCAACCTTTTTTAATTCAAAATTATAACCATAAATACGTTGTATTAGGTCTGCTTCAAAAATGGCAGGTAATTTATCGGTGTAAACGATTTGAGTATTTTTATTATCAAATAAATTTTTTCTTAGAATAGCTAAAACAGGTGTTGTTTTTGATGAAAAACTAATTACATTTTGTGGTTTTTGGTTGTTTAGCTTAGCAATTGCCCATTCTAATACACAAGATAACGGATGTCCTAGTCTAATATAATCGTATGCTGTAGGAAGTTCTCTTAATGTTGAAGCATCAGCATTGTTAGTGTTAAATAAGTTTTCAAATTGCTCTAAAAATTCAACTTTAGCTTGTGCTTCATTATAAATATCTAATCGGTGCGTTGTTAGATTAAGCCAGTCTTTTGGCATGTTATCTAATACCGCTTTTATATAGTTTTGTATTGTATTGTCCTGCATTATTATTGTCTTTCAAAATAGTATTGCAAGATACTATTAATTAGTTTTTTTTTAATGTTTCAAAGTGGTTTTGTTGTATTGTATTACTAAAATTGAAACTTCAATTAATACAAGAGTCATTTGAATGCTTTTTAGAACAATTCCTTTTAAATTACTAAAATGTAATATTAATAAGTTGTCGTTATAAGTACTTATTTAAAGCGTAATAATTAATAGTTTATAATAAAACAAAAGCCCAAAGTGTACGGCTTTGGGCTTTCTTAATTTAATAACCAGATATAACACTAACCATCAACTATTATGTTGGTTATTAAATATGTTTTAAAGGAATCCTCCTCCAGATTTTTCGTTATCATCTCTGTTTTTACGAGATTTAGCTCTGTATTTTCCGCCGCCAAAACGGTAGGTTAAGCTTCCTTGTATGGTATTGCTTTCCCAGTTGAATCCACCAACTTGTCTAAATGGCCTTGTACCATTAAAAGCAAATTCCATAGTGTCGAAAATATCATTGTAATTTAAACTAAATGACCCTTTGCCTTGAGCAAAACTTATACGAGCACCAAGGTTTACAAAATACATAGGTTCTAAATCGAATTGTAAGGTTTTGTTTTTTCCTCTGTAAAAACCAAAAGCTGTAAATGATAATGTTTTAGTGGCTTTAAAATTGTTAAACATTCTAAAATTCCATGCAACATTAGTTACTTTAGAAACATCTGTAATAATATCATTAACTGTTGCTGTTTCTATAGGTGCATTTAAACGCTCGGAAATTCCTTTTTGTTTTTGTGAGTACAAATCGAAACTACCATTAATACTCCACCAAGTTGTAGGGCGGTAATTGCTAGATAATTCAAACCCATAAGCTGCTGTATCATCAAAATTGTCATGTGTTAAAATTAATCGGCCAGAGTTTACATCGGTTCTGTCTACAAATAAGGCCCTGTTTATTTCGTCTGATATTAAACGGTAGAATACGCCAGCAGTAACACTTCCTTTTTTTAATTGTCTTGTGTAATTAACTTCTAGAGAGTTGGTAAATTGTGGCTCTAAATTAATGTTACCAAAAGAGGATAGTAATGGTGTAGCCCATTCTCTAATAGGGTTTACTTGCCCAATACCAGGTCTGTCTACTCTACGACTATAGCTTAATTGGTAAGAGTTTTTTTCAGAAGGTGTATACGTAAAAAAGGCTGAAGGGTACACTTCAAAATAATCATTATTAAAGGTTATTGTGTTTATGTCGTTAGAGTTAACCTCTCTTTCTATAGCTATAGCATCTACATTAACACTTTCTAATCTGGCTCCTATTTGGTAAGTCCATTTTTCAAACTTTTTACTAAAGCTAGCATATGCAGAATAAATATCTCTTGTGTAATCGAAATCTGTACTTGGTGTAGGTCTTAAATCACCCGAAGCATTAAACGATTCTCCAGTAGATGCATAACTAATGTCTGTGTTAAATAAACGTGCTTGTAAGCCTAATTCTAATTTGGTTGTTTCAGATAACGGATTTACATAGTCTAAATTAATCGTGGTACGTTCTCTATCTGTTTCATTAAAATCTCTAAAGTCGTTGGTGTTTCCTAATTGAAATTTATAGTTTAACGGGTTTTTACTATCGTAAATATTATAATCTGCTTCTAGTTCTATATTATGGCCTTCTTTTTCGAAATCTAATTTGTAATCGAAATTGTATTGAGAAGAGCTATTATCATCTTTAGATACAAAGGTTTGGCTTTGATTGAAATTACTATCATCAAAAAAGAATGCTTTTGTAGATCCTAAAGTACTATTATCTGAAACATTTTGATTAGTGAAAAATGAGATCGTATTTTTATCATTTAAATAAAAATCTAAACCTACTTTATATAAATGCGATTTTCTGCTATCTAAAAACGAAAACAATTGTTCTGAGTTATTGTCTGGTCTTGAAATATTTCCACGATTTTGATTTTTTGAAATATTGTTGCTGTAATTTCCGTAGAGATTAAATTTTCCGTTACGGTAGTTTAAACCTAAAGCACTATTAAATTTGGCTTGTTCCTCGTGTGCTAACCCAATACTAAAGTTACCATTAAAACCTATTAAGGTATTTTTGTGTAGCACAATATTTATAATACCACTCATGCCTTCAGGATTATATTTTGCTGATGGGTTTGTTATTAATTCAATAGATTTAATAGCTGTTGAAGGAATTTGTCTTAATAATTGAGCTGTAGGAATATTAGATAATTTGCCGTCTACCATAACACGTACATTCTGGTTGCCACGAAGGCTAATGTCTCCAGTTTGTTGGTCTATACTTACAGAAGGAATACCAACCATAAGTTCTGAAGCCGTTCCTGTAGCTGCTAAATCTTTACCAATAGTTATAACCTTTCTATCTACTTTTTGTTGTATCGTAGAGGTTTCTGCAACAATTGTAACTTCGTCCAGTCCGGTGGCTGTTTCTTCAATTTTAATAACGCCTAAATTTACTGTTGTATTTTTTTTATCTATTGTAGCCTCTAAAGTTATGGTTTTATAACCTACATATTGAATGCTTACACTATGTTTACCAACTGGAATAGATTCAATTTTAAATATTCCATTATCGTTTGTAATACCTCCAGTAATGATTTCTCCTTTTGTATTTTTTACTACAATACTAACATAAGGTAAGGGTTCGTTTAATGTTGCGTCTAAAACTTTACCAGTAATAGTTCCAGATTTTAGAAACTCTTTTTTTACTGAAGTTTGTGCTTGGATTGTTAGTGTGATTAGAAAAGCACCTAACAAGAGTAGTTTTTTCATCTTGATTGATTGTGTTTATGATTGATTGATGTAATTTAGTAATACAGTTAAGACTCCTATTTTTTTATTCTGTTACTAGTTTTAACAATACTTAACATATTTTAACATTTTATGACTAAAAAAACATTGGTGCTCGGCGCCTCTTTAAAACCCAATCGCTATTCTAATATGGCTATACGTAAATTAGTAAATTACAATCATGATGTTGTTGCTCTTGGTTTAAGGGCAGGTGAAGTTGCCGGCGTATTTATAGATACCGAGTTAAAAGAGTATAATGCTGTAGATACAATAACATTGTACTTAAACCCTAAACGTCAAGAACAGTATTACGATTATATTGTATCCTTAAAACCAAAGCGTGTTATTTTTAATCCAGGAACAGAAAATTCAATATTGTATACTATTCTAAAAGAGCATAATATTGAGTTCGAGATTGCGTGTACGCTGGTATTACTATCTACTAACCAATATTAGTTGTCGTTTTTTTAGAAATAAATAAGAGACCAATAAAAGTTAATAAGCCATTAACTATTAATATTTCGAACCCAAACTCGTAACCAAACAGGAGTTCCTTAGAGAACATGTTCATAATATATGATACTATAGGAGCAATTAAAGCAATGAGCCAGACCCATTGGTCTTTTACATGCTTTTTAGTTAAAATACCAAAAGCAAATAGACCTAATAAAGGGCCGTAAGTATAGCCTGCAGCTTTAAATAACTCCCAAATAACAGAGACATCTGTAAAAATATAATGGAAAATAACAATAACAACAACAAGTATAATGCTAAATAAAACGTGTACTTGCTTACGTATTGTTTTTTGTTTAGACTTCGCTTTTTTATCTAATTCAATAATATCAATACAAAAAGAAGTAGTTAAAGAGGTTAAAGCAGAATCTGCACTAGAGTATGCCGCAGCTATTAAACCAAGAAGGAAAAATGCAGAAGTAATAATGCCTATTTCTGGTAACATAGCTATGGTAGGGAATAAATCATCTTTTGTAGCAGTAATTCCATTTTGAGTAGCATATTGAGTTAACATAAGGCCTAATGCTAAAAATAATAAATTAACAAAAACGAGGACAATGCTAAAAGATACCATGTTTTTTTGAGCCTCTTTTATATTCTTACAGGTTAAGTTTTTTTGCATCATGTCTTGATCTAGTCCAGTCATAGTAATAGTAATAAATATACCAGCAAGAAAACTTTTAATAAAGTATTGAGGATTGTTAGAGTCTCCAAAAAAGAAAACTTTACTCATGGCGCTTTCTTTTACATTTGTATAGACTTCAGAGATGCTATTTAAATCTAAAGCCTGAGCCAAAAATACAATAGCTACAATTACAGAAATAAGCATAAATAAGGTTTGTAGCGTATCTGTAAAAATAATAG
>NZ_JBSHNS010000326.1:0-3715 GCF_053601635.1 Pontimicrobium sp. MEBiC01747 | reverse complement strand
GTCTATAGGTGTTAGGTTATCTCCTACTGCTCCACCAATAGTTCCACGAATTCCTGAAATAGATTTTATAAGTGTCATAAATAAATTTTAAAATTGAGGTACAAATATAACATTTCAGAATCGGAATTCTTAAATCGGAATTCGTAAATTCACCGAATGAATTTTCTTGCACACATTTATTTATCTGGAGAGAACAAAGATGTAACTATTGGTAATTTTATTGCCGATGGCATTCGGGGTAAAAATTACAAAAAGTACCCTAAAGCTATACAAGCTGGTATTTTATTACATAGACAAATAGATACTTTTACAGATGCTCATAAAACTGTAAGACAAAGCACAAAACGATTACACGAAAAATACGGTCACTATTCTGGAGTTATTGTAGATATCTTGTACGACCATTTTCTTGCTAAAAATTGGGAGAATTATTCTAATACGCCATTGGCTGATTATGTTGATGATTTCTACGATACATTAGAAGACAGCTTTAATACACTACCACAACGCATTCAAAAAATGATGCCATACATGATTGCAGATAATTGGTTATTAAGCTATGCCTCTATTGAAGGAATCGCAAAAGTTTTAGAAGGTATGAATCGTCGTACCAAAAATAGATCTCAAATGAATTTGGCGGTTAATGAATTGCAAGAGTTTTATAATGAATTTGAAAACGAATTCACTCAGTTTTTTGAGGAACTCATTCAATTTTCTGGAGAAAAATTAACCGAAATACAAAATAGCCTAAACAACTAAAAAAATGAGACACCTTTTTATAATATACAACACCTTAGAAACAAAATCATTAGTACTATTTTGTTTTATTTTAATAGCTTTTAGTTCCTGTAAAAATGAGACTCAAAAAAGAGGACTTATTACTGAAAAAGCTATGGTTGTTTCGGCACGTGTTGAAGCATCTAACATAGGTAAACTCATGCTAGAACAAGGCGGTAATGCTTTTGATGCTATGGCTGCTACACAATTAGCACTAGCCGTAGCCTACCCATACGCTGGAAACATTGGCGGTGGTGGTTTTATGGTTTACAGATTAAACAACGGTGCTATAGGTAGTCTTGATTTTAGAGAAAAAGCCCCAGCATTGGCGACTAAAAACATGTATTTAGATTCGCTTGGCAATGTCATCCCCAATTTAAGTACTCGAGGTGCTATGGCTGTTGGTGTACCAGGTTCTATTGCTGGTGTTTTTGAAACCCATAAAAAATTTGGCTCTCTACCTATAGAAACGATTATGAAACCTGTTATAGCGCTTGCTAATAAAGGCGTTATTGTTACAAAAAAGCAAGAGAAACGTATAGAAGAAAAGTTAGAAGATTTTGCACTTGCAAATAAAGATACTATACTTTTTGCAAAAGCATGGAAAGCTAACGATACTATTAAGTATCCTAATCTAGCCAAAACCTTAACTAGGATTATGCAGCATGGTCCAGACGAATTCTATAAAGGAGAAACGGCTACAATATTGGCTCAATTTATTCAAGATAATGGAGGTATTATTACTGTTGAAGATTTAGCAAATTATAGGGCTAAATGGCGAACACCTATTACTTTTAAATACGATGATTTAAATATTATTTCTATGGGGCCACCTTCTAGTGGCGGTATTGCTTTAGCTCAAATTTTAAAATCTGTAGAATCTTATAACTTAGAGGAGTTTGGCCATAACTCTGTAAAAGCAATTCACATATTAGCAGAAGCAGAACGAAGAGCTTATGCCGATAGAAGTTATTATTTAGGAGATCCAGATTTTGTAACCGTTCCTCAAGATGAACTTATTAGTAATGCTTATTTATCTAATAGAATGGCTAATGTTTCGTTTGATGCTATTACGCCATCTAATAGCATTTCGCATGGTACTGTAGACATTATAGAGAGTGATGAAACAACCCACTACTCTATTGTAGACCAGTTTGGAAATGCTGTTTCGGTAACCACAACGCTTAATTCTGGTTTTGGGTCTAAGTTATTTTGTGAAGCGTTAGGTTTTTTCTTAAATAATGAAATGGACGACTTTAGTAGCAAACCTGGAGTACCAAATGTTTATGGGTTAATTGGAGCCGAAGCTAATGCCATTTTACCCCAAAAACGAATGCTAAGTTCTATGACCCCAACTATTGTTGAAAAAGAAGGAAAACTATATATGGTTGTTGGTACACCTGGAGGCTCTACCATAATAACCTCAGTAATGCAAACTATTTTAAATGTCCATGAGTTTAACATGTCTATGCAAAATGCTGTAAACGCACCTCGTTTTCATCACCAATGGTTACCCGATGAAATTAGAATGGAACCTAATCGCTTTTCTAAAGACATTATAACTGCATTAGAGCAAAAAGGACATCATATTAATGAAGAGCGCTCTCCTGTAATTGGTATTGTAGATGCCATTTTAGTCTTGCCAGATGGAAAACTAGAGGGTGGCGCAGATAATCGTGGAGATGATGCCGCTTCTGGGTTTTAAATTATGGTTTTCAAGCTTTTAAATAAGTAATTTTATTAACATATCTTGGTCTATAATAAACCGTAACTTCTTTACCATTTCTTAGAGCCATTCTTTCAGTTATAAAATCAGTAAAATACGCTACTCTACCCTCTTTTGTCGTTACAGAAAAAGTATTAGGTGTATCACCAGATTCTGCTATAGCTTCTTTAAGTATACCTGTAACTTTTTTCCATGAAGCATCAATTTCTGGTGTAGATTCAAAATGTATAGAACGCTCATTAAAATGCACATCCATAACCATATTATCTGCTTCACTTTTATAGTATAATGTAACATCCTTATCTTTTAATGCATTCAATGCTTCAATATCTTGATGAATTGCTTCTATATTTAGATTATAAGATCCTTTTACATTTCGCTCAGGAAAAGACACTGTTATAGAGTAAAAAGGATAACCGTTATCTTCTATTCCAGAAATTATACCATAATCACGAAGTTCGTCATCATTTGGTTCTCTTGTTTCTTTAGGAGTTCCAATAATACCATCTTTAGCACTTTCATTTTTACACCCCATAAAGCTATAGCTACATATTAGTAATATTAAGGCAAAAATCTGTGTAGTTTTTTTCATTTATTCTCTCTTTATTTTGGCTAAATATAATGAAATACTACAACTCGAATAAAAAAATGAAATGAATTAATTCTTTATCTTTGAAAATGAAATATTTGCTTTTATGAAACTAAAAAAAATACTAAAGATTACTTTAGGTTTAATCGTTTTCTTTACACTACCAACACTATTACTTTATGGTTTTCTTTACTTTAAATATAATGAAGAATTACCAACAGGTGAAGAAGGAGAACAAGCTGATACATTAGCATACCAAATGCTTAATGCTTTAGATTATCATGCTTATAATGTAACCGATTATATAGAATGGACGTTTAAAAAGCGTCATCATTTTAAATGGAATAAAGCAAAAAACACTTGCGAAGTGTATTGGAAAAACTATAAGGTGAATCTAGATTTTACAACACCTGCTAATACTACTGTATTTAAAGACGAAGTTCAAGTAACAGGAGAAGACACAACAGAACTCAAACAAAAAGCAATCGATTTATTTAATAACGATTCCTTTTGGGTTGTAGCGCCCTATAAAGTATTCGATAAAGGCGTAAAACGAAGCATTGTTACTTTAGACAATGATGAAAAAGCACTTTTAGTAACTTACACTAAAGGTGGTTCTACAC
>NZ_JBSHNS010000325.1:0-13518 GCF_053601635.1 Pontimicrobium sp. MEBiC01747 | reverse complement strand
GTAGAAGCAGATGCATACGAGCCAAACGATTTTAACCTATACAACATGGCTGGTAACGTTGCAGAATGGGTGGACTCTTCTTACGATCCATCATCATACGAATTCGCATCTACTATAAATCCAAGTGTTAACGATAAAAACAACCACCGTAAAGTTGTAAGAGGCGGATCGTGGAAAGACGTTGCATACTTCTTACAAGTAAGTTCAAGAGATTACGAATACGCTGATTCAGCTAGAAGTTACATCGGATTTAGAACAATTCAAGATTACATGGGAACAGATGTAACAGCGAATGCTAGACGATAATACATTGTAAATATATTACCTACTTAAAATAACAAAAATTAAAATTAACTACTTAAAAATTAGAAATTATGGCACAAAAAGGGAAAATCTCGTCAATGAATATGGTCTATGGACTAGGAGCGGCAATCGTTATTATCGGAGCACTTTTTAAAATCCAACACTGGCCTTATGGATCACTTATCTTAACGATAGGGATGATTGTTGAAGCAGTTGTATTTACAATATCTGCATTCGAAAGACAAGCAGGAGATTTAGATTGGTCTTTAGTTTACCCAGAATTAGCTGGAGGCGTTGCAACTAAAAAAGGAAAAAAAGAAGAGCCTAAAGATGCAGAAGGTTTATTATCTAAAAAATTAGACAACTTATTAAAAGAAGCAAAAATAGATGGAGAATTAATGGCTAGCTTGGGAACTAGTATTAAAAACTTCGAAGGTGCTGCAAAAGGAATATCTCCTACTGTAGACTCTATCGCTGCAACTAAAAAATATGGTGAAGAAATGTCTTTAGCTGCTGCACAAATGGAATCTTTAAACAGTTTATATAAAGTACAAATGGAAAGCGCTAATCGTCAAGCAGCTATTAATGAAGAAGCAGTAGAAAATGCAGCTAAATTAAAAGAGCAAATGCAATCATTAGCATCTAACCTATCATCTTTAAATGGTGTTTACGGAGGAATGTTATCTGCAATGAACAAAAACTAATTAGAAGTTAGTATAAATTATTAATAACTAAAAAAACTAATTAGAAATGGCAGGAGGAAAACAGTCCGCAAGGCAGAAAATGATTAACCTGATGTACTTGGTATTCATTGCAATGATTGCAATGACAATGTCAAAAGAAGTATTATCTGCATTCGGGTTAATGAACGCTAAATTTGGCACAGCTAATGAATTAGCTGCAGCTACAAATAATGGAATCCTTGAACAATTAAAAGGGAAAGCAGAAGAAAAACCACAAGAATTTGCAGTAGTAGCTAGTAAAGCACAGCAAATAAGTAAAGTATCTGATGATTTTTATAAGTTTTTAGAAACTGTAAAAGAAGAAGATATTATCAAAAAAGGAGGTTACGAAAGAGACGAGAAAGGTGTTTTACCATACGAGTCTATGGATAAAGGTGACAAACTTAACGAGTTATGGTTTACTGGAGATCGTTTAACAAAACGAGGAGAAGAAATCATGGCTGCTATTAATAAGTATAAAGCAGATATTAAAGGTATTGTTGGAGAAGACGTTAAATGGACTAAAGTAATAGAAAGCTTTGAAAATCGTTTTGATTTAAGTGATGTTACTGATGGTGAGGGAGTAAAGAAGAAATGGTTAGATTATCATTTCCAAGGATTCCCAGCTATTGCTTCTTACACGAAATTAACAGCAATGCAAAACGATATTAAAGCTACAGAAACTAACATGTATAACGGATTCTTAGGAAACCTTGTTACAGAAGCTGTATCTTTAAAGAACTATAAAGCAATTATTTTAGCTGATAAATCTGCATTCTTTGCAGGAGAAAAATTCCAAGGTAGAGTTGTATTAGGTAAATATGCTAATGTAACACCAACTAAATTAATGGTTCAAGGAAAAGAAATTGACTTAGCTACAGCTATCGATTCTACAGGAGCAGCTACATTAGATTTTAATGTAGGTAATGTTGGAGAGCATGATGTTGAAGGTAAATTTACATTCTTAGAAGACGGTAAACCATTAGATATTCCTATTGTTGGAAACTATGTTGTAGTACCAAGACCTAATTCTGCTACAATATCTGCAGATAAAATGAATGTTGTATATCGTGGTGTAAATAACCCAATGACTATTTCTTTCGCTGGAGTACCAGATAATAAAGTATCTGCAAGTGCTTCTGGATTAAAAAGAGCAGGAAAAGCAGGACAATATGTAATGGTTCCAACTTCAGGTAGAGAAGTTACTATTAATGTTAGTGCTACTTTAGATGACGGATCTAAAGCTTCAGATAAAAAGACTTTTAGAATTAAAGATATTCCAGTACCAAGCGGAGTAATAGCAGGACAACACGGATCTTTCAAATTACCAAGAAACAATGTTGAAATAGGTAAAGTAGAAGCTAAACTTTTAGATTTCGATTTCGATTTACCATTAAGAGTAACATCTTTCAAATTTAAAGTGCCTGGTCAACCAAGTGTTACAGTACAAGGAAACAGATTAAACGGACAAGCTAAAGGCGCTTTACGTAAAGCTAAGCGTGGATCTACAGTTCAGATTTTCGATATTAAATCTAAATCTTCTGGACCAAAAATCAAGCCAGCAAATCCAATTATTATAGAGTTATCAAACTAAACTTTATAATTGTTAAAAATTAAAATTATTTTAGAATGAATTGTAAATCATTATTATCAGTTGTTTTTGGATTATGCTTAGCCTCTGGCGCATTTGCACAAGCTAACATATTAAATGCTAAAAGTCCTGATGAAATAGGAGTAAAGACAGAAGCGCAAAAGGCTATAGATAACGATAACCCGTTAGAATATGGTTATGTTGGTGATAGAGATATTATGTTCGCTAAAATGACTTGGGAGAAAATAGTTCTTGATGAGCGTGTTAATTTTCCTTTGTACTATCCTGTAGATACTAATAATATTGGATCTAACAGACGTTCTCTATACGATGTTTTAACAAAAGCAATTAGAGATGGTAAAATAGAAAAAGTGTATAACGATTCTTATTTTACTGGATTACGTACTAAAGAAGAATTAAGAGACATTACCACTAAAATTGATACATTACCTGTAGGTTACGATCAATTTAATGCAGATGGTCGTGTAGATCCTGAGTATATTACAAAAAGAACAATTGCATCATACGATGTTAGTGCTTATTTAATTAAAGGACTATGGTATTTTGATAAGCGTCAAGGAGAATTAAAGTATAGATTATTAGGGATAGCACCAGCTGCTCCAGATGTTAACTTTATTGATTCTAACGACGAAGCAAACAAAGAGCCAAATCCATTATTTTGGGTATTTTTCCCAGATGCTAGAGATGTACTGCACCAAGCGAAATCATTTAACTCTAAAAATAGTGCTGTACCATTTTCTTTCGATCACATTTTAAACGCTAGACGCTTTAATAGTGTAATTTTTAAAGAAGAAAATGTATATGGAGATAGAGAAGTAAATGAATACATTGCAGAAAACGCATTAATGCAATTGTTAGAATCTGATAGAATTAAAGACAAAATCAGAAACTTCGAATTAGACATGTGGTCTTACTAATCACATTTGCTATATAATTTAAAAGCGCTCACTGAAAAGTGAGCGCTTTTTGTTTTATTTAATTTGACCTTTAATAGCTATAATCCATTATCTTCGTAGTATGGAAGACCAAAAAGAGTTAGATTATATCATTGTAGGATGCGGTTTAGGAGGGATAAATTTTTGCGAAAAATTAATCGAAGCAAATAAAACATTTGTTGTTTACGATAACGAATCTCAAAAATCATCGGCAGTAGCAGGTGGTTTATATAATCCAGTAATTTTAAAGCGATTTACCAGTGTATGGAAAAGTAAGGAGCAACTCGATTTGGCACTACCTGTTTATAAAAATATTGAAAAACGCCTTAATACTAAACTAGACTATAAAGTTCCTGTATATAGAAAATTCGCCTCAATAGAAGAACAAAACAACTGGTATGCTGCATCAGATAAGCCAAACCTTAGAAGCCTATTATCTACAGTTATTCATGCAAATAAAAATGAATATATAGAAGCCGCATTTGGTATGGCAGAAGTGTTGGGTACAGGAAGAATAAATACTAAATTACTAGTTAAAAACTATAGAGAGTTCCTAAAAAAGTCACAACAATTAGTTATAAGTGACTTTAATTATGAACTACTAGAAATAAAGGATAATGAAATAAGTTATAAAAAAAACAAAGCAAAATGTATTGTTTTTGCTGAAGGTTTTGGTTTAAAACAAAACCCATTTTTTAAAGAGTTGCCTTTAACGGGGGTAAAAGGTGAATTATTAACAATACATGCACCAGATTTAAAATTAGATTTTGTTTTAAAATCTAGCGTATTTATAATACCCATTGGAGAAGATTTATACAGAATAGGCTCTACGTACGATTGGAAAGATAAAACCAATACAATTACTAAAAAAGCCAAAGACGAACTATTAGAGAAGCTAAAAACGCTAATTAAATGTGATTACGAAGTAGTTGACCAAGTCGCAGCAATTAGGCCCACAACAAAAGATAGAAGACCATTAGTAGGAGAGCATAAAAACCATAAAAATGTTTATGTCCTTAATGGCTTAGGAACAAGAGGCGTAATGATTGGCCCATACATAGCTAACGAATTGTATAATTATATAGAAAATAATAAGGCGCTGAATGCCGAAATAGATATAAAACGCTTTGAAACAAAGTAGTTACAAATACTATTTAATATTAGACTTATCGTAACTCATAAAAAGGTTAATCCATATATTCCTTGAAACCCTCATAATTATTGGCATAAAAGCAATTAATGTTATAACTATAGCCCCAAAAGCAACTTTTAAGCTAGTTTCTAGAAGCAAATAACTAACAACAAAAGCAGCTACAGCAAAAGCTATACCTACGCCATAACTAATATACATAGAACCGTAAAAAAACGAAGGTTCAATCTTATATTTTGTGTTGCAATGACTACAGCGCTCATGCATATCTAAAGCTTCGCGTAAAACATACGGGTTTGTATTTGTATACATAGATTCGTTATGGCACTTTGGGCAAACCCCCTTTATGATGCCATATAATTTAGTTCCTTTTTTAAACATATAAATTAATGTACTTTTGCAATCTCGTTAAAGAAAAAATAATTGATTTTAATAAGACTCTTAACTGTTTAGCGTTATATGTACAAAGTTAAGTTTTATCTATTTAAAATTTTATAACAAGAGACACATTCTATGCTAAATATTCATAATTTATCAATCTCCTTTCAAGGAGAATATCTATTCGAAGACATTACCTTTAAATTAGGAAATGGAGATAGAGTTGGACTTATAGGTAAAAACGGAGCAGGAAAATCTACAATGCTAAAAATATTGGCAAAGGAATTAGAACCAGATTCTGGACAAATTGCAGCCGATAAAACACTTAAAATAGGCTTCTTAAAACAAGATATTGATTTTGTTTTTGGTAGAACAGTATTAGAAGAGTCGTACGAAGCTTTTACAGAAATAAAAACTTTAGAAGCTCAAATGGAAGATATTAATAATCAACTAGCCGAGCGAACAGATTATGAGAGTGAAGCCTACAGTCAATTAATGATAGACCTTAATGAAATACAACACCAGTATGAAATTTTAGGGGGGTATAACTATCAAGGAGAAACAGAAAAAATACTACAAGGACTAGGTTTTAAACGAGAAGATTTTAATAAGTTAACCGATACGTTTTCTGGTGGGTGGAGAATGCGCATAGAGTTAGCGAAGCTATTATTACAAAGTAACGACATATTATTACTGGATGAGCCAACCAACCACCTAGATATAGAATCTATTATTTGGCTAGAAGGATTTTTAAAAAACTATTTTGGAGCAGTAGCAATTGTCTCTCACGATAAAATGTTTTTAGATAATGTTACTAATAGAACAATAGAAATTTCACTTGGTCGTATATACGATTATCCAAAACCGTATTCAAAATATTTAGTACTAAGAGAAGAAATAAGAACACAACAATTAGCCTCTCAAAAAAATCAACAAAAACAGATAGAGCAAACAGAGAAGCTTATAGAAAAGTTTAGAGCAAAAGCATCTAAGGCAACAATGGCACAATCGCTTATAAAAAAACTAGATAAAATTGAGCGTATAGAAGTAGATGAAGACGATAATAGTGTGATGACTTTAAATTTCCCTGTGTCTATAGTACCAGGAAAAGTTGTTGTAGATGCCAATGCAATTTCCAAAAATTATGGAGATAATCAAGTATTGTCTAATATAGATATCATGATAGAACGTGATATAAAAACAGCCTTTGTTGGGCAAAATGGTCAAGGAAAATCTACACTAGCAAAAATTTTAGTGGGAGATATACAGCATGATGGAGATTTAAAACTAGGCCATAATGTACAAATAGGTTACTTCGCACAAAATCAAGCAGAATACCTAGACGGGAGCAAGACCGTATTAGATACTATGATAGATGCAGCTAACGAAACCAATAGAAGCAAAGTTAGAGACATTTTAGGCTCGTTTTTATTTCGTGGCGAAGAAGTAGAAAAGTATGTTAGAGTATTGTCAGGAGGAGAACGCAACCGGTTGGCACTGGCTAAATTAATGTTACAGCCGTTTAATGTGCTAATAATGGATGAGCCTACAAACCATTTAGACATAAAATCTAAAAACGTTTTAAAAGAAGCACTACAACGTTTTGAAGGTACATTAATATTAGTATCTCACGATAGGGATTTCTTACAAGGACTTACTAGTACGGTATACGAATTTAAAGACCAGAAGGTAAAAGAGTATTTAGGAGATATAGATTATTATTTAGAGCAGCGTAAAGTTGAAAACTTAAGAGAAGTAGAAAAACGAACAGTAGTTAAAGCAACGCCCAAAGAAAGCAATAAACAATCCTACGAAGCGCAGAAAAAACTAAAATCGCTTAATAACAAATTAAGTAATGTAGAAGCAAAAATCAATCAATTAGAAAAAGAAATAAAAGAAATAGACGTTGAGTTAGCTACTAACTATGATGAAGTGGTGGCAGACCCTAAATTCTTTGATAATTACCAAGCAAAAAAGGATAACTTATCTAAACTAATGGAAGACTGGGAAGTAGTAACTATGCAAATTGAAGACTTTTCTTAACTTTTTTAACGATAGTAAAATAAGCATACTCTGGAGTCTTAGACCAATTACAGGAATGTTTATATGTTGTTCTTTAGTTTAATTTGTCGGTATTTTAGCGTTTTTTGTCGGATTCAAATATTATATATGTGTATTTAATCGTTAAAAATTGGTTTTAAGCGTTTTTTTAACTAAATTTGATAACAAGTGATTTTAAATCAATTTGTTAAATGAAATCGATACAACTAACTATAATTTGCCTTTTTTCATCAATATTAGCATTAGCTAATGTGTCTACAAGTGAGCAAGAAGCTTTGTTAGTATTATATAATGCTACACAAGGAGAAAAATGGAATGTAACTTGGGATTTAACAAAAACAGCAGATCATTGGCATGGAGTTACAATTAAAAATGATAAAGTTGTGGCTTTAGATTTATCCTTTAACAATCTTCAAGGAACAATACCAAACGAAATAGGAAATTTAACGAATCTTAAAAATATAAATCTAAGCTTTAACAAATTAGAAGGTGAAATACCAACTAGCATTACAAAATTAAAAAACTTAGAGACATTAGAATTATTTTTAAATAAACTAGAAGGTGAAATTCCTTCAGAACTAGGAACTTTAAGTCAGTTAAAAGTATTAACACTATACAGTAACAAATTAGAAGGAAATATTCCTGTAACTATTACAAACTTAGTTAATCTAGAAGTATTACAATTAGGAAGTAATTTTTTAACAGGAGTAATACCAACACAAATAAAGAGTTTAACCAAGTTGAAAAAGTTAAGCTTGATAGATAATAAACTAGAAGGATATATTCCAGTAGAGTTAGGAGAATTATATCAGCTAGAAGAGCTTATTTTAGCAGAAAACAACTTAATTGGGCATTTGCCATTGCAATTAGGACGCCTTAAACATTTAAATACTTTAATGGTAAGCGATAATAAGTTAGCCGAAAATTATGTAAGTGTGGTAGATGATAAAGCTAGCATTTCTAAAAGTTTACTAACAACGACTAAAACGTATGTTGTAGAAAGAGATTAAATCTAGAAATTATAATAATATAAAATAGAGACAGCTAACTTTACCGTTAGCTGTTTTTTTGCTTATGATAGAACATTTTTTTCAATGCCCGTATTGTTGGGAAGAGATCTCGATGCTATTAGATAATAGTGTTTCTAAACAAACTTATGTAGAAGATTGTGAGGTTTGTTGTAATCCAATACAAATAACACCGCAATTTACAACAATGGAACTTATTGGTTTTGAGGCGGTAAATATTGAACAATAATTTTTTTTAAAATAATGCTTGTTATATCTAAAAAGGGTTGTATATTTGCAGTCCGAAACAATTTGATCGGCATTATGAACCGAAAGTTAAAAGCTAAGTAAATTGTTAAAGATTAAATCGCGGGATAGAGCAGTAGGTAGCTCGTCGGGCTCATAACCCGAAGGTCACTGGTTCGAGTCCAGTTCCCGCTACTAGTAGAAAAAAGCTTCACATTTCTGTGAAGCTTTTTTTATTTATTATACCACTATTAGCTCCTTGAGTAACGATTAATCGATAATCGTTTTTTGGTTACAACCCTGTTATTGTTAGTTTATAGCAATATATACATTACTCATTTAAAATAAATGTTTAAATTTGATACTATAATCTTTCCATTTGAGAAATAAAAAGAAACATATAGCTTTATTTTTTCTGATATTTTTTATCAGTATAAAGGCATTCTCTCTACATACTTTTTCTCATAGTGATGATGGTGATTATAATGAGTGTGAGATATGTAAATATGTTACTGAGTCTAATAAAGCTTCCTTTATAAAAAGTAATTCAATTCAAATTAAAGAATTGGTTAATCATTTTTACAAAGAGCAGTTTTTAAATGAGTACTCATATCAATTTGTACAGTGCTCATTAAAAAGTACACTTTTTTATAGACCACCACCTGTAGTATAAAAAGACTTTAATTCCATTTTTTATAGTATTGATAATTATCAATACTATCACCTTTTTAATAGACTTTATGTACATGTATATATAATACGTGCATTACATTATATATACTATTAATATATAACATCGAATATACTATGATAACAACAAAAAACATCACCAAAACATATGGTGATTTTACTGCTGTAAATAATCTTTCTTTTAATGTAAATAAAGGAGAAATATTATGCTTGCTAGGCGCAAATGGGGCAGGGAAATCAACAACTATAAATATATTATTAAACTTTACAGAACCTACATCTGGAGTTGCAGAAATAAACGAATTAGATGTCGTTAAAAACCCAATTAAAACTAAAGGGTTTTTAACCTATATACCAGAGAACTTAATGTTATATCCAAGCTTAAGTGCACTAGAAAACTTAGATTATTTCACAAAACTTTCAGGGAAAAAATTCAATTCTCAAGAGTTAGGAATGTACTTAATAGAAGCAGGATTAGAAGAAGTTGCACATAAAAAACGGGTTAAAACATTCTCTAAAGGAATGCGTCAAAAAGTTGGAATAGCTTTGGCTATCGCAAAACAGTCAAAAGTTTTATTATTAGACGAGCCGACCTCTGGGCTAGATCCAAAATCGAGTAATGAATTTATAGCATTGCTCGATAAAATGAAGGATGATGGAGTAGCAATACTTATGGCAACTCACGATTTATTTAGAGCAAAAGAAGTAAGCACACATATAGGTATCATGCGTTCTGGAGTGTTAGAAAATTATTCAAATTCCTCTCAATTTTCATTAAAAGAGTTAGAGGCCATATATTTAGATATAATGAACTTTAAAAATGTGAATTGAAATGAAAAACATAATTTTTAAAGAACTAAAAGAATTAATAAGAGATGGACGATTTAAGATAACCATTGTAATTACTTTTGTTTTATTGGTTATAGCTACCATTACAGGAATAAATCAATATCAAAAAAGTAATCAGCAATATATTGAGTCTGTTTCTAAAGAACGTACAATATGGGAAACACAAGGAGAGAAAAATCCACACTCTGCTGCACATTATGGAACTTATGCATTTAAACCAAAATTTGCACTATCCTTATTTGATTATGGTGTTACTAAATACACAGGGAATTCAATATTTTTAGAAGCACATAATAGAAATGAAGCCTCGTTTAGTGAAGCTAGCGACCAAACAAGTTTAGCACGGTATGGAACACTCTCTATTAATTTTGTGCTGATTTATTTATTCCCACTACTTATTATTTTAATTGGGTACAATTCTTATACTAAAGAATTAGAGAACAGAACATTTAACATTCTTAAAAGTCAAGGTGTACATCCTATAAAACTTGTTTTAGGTAAGTGGTTAGCAGTATTTATACCTATTTTTATTATAACAGCTATTATTTTTTTAATAACAGGCGTAGTACTCTCAAATTTAGGGAACTTAACATTTTTTAGCTGGAATAGTTTATTATCTCTTTTTATTCTGTATTTGCTTTATTACTTAATTATTACAACACTTACCATTTTAGTTTCCATGTGGAGTAAAACTTCAGGGATATCATTAGTAAGTAGTTTAGTCGTTTGGATTTTATTTAGCTTTATTACCCCTAAGATTGCAACTAATTTTGCAAATGAAAATTATCCGTATCCATCAAAAACAGAATTCAACGCACGGATTACAGAAGATAAAAAAAATGGATTAGATGGGCACAATCCATGGAATGAAGCTGCCAAAAAACTAGAAGAAGAAACCTTAAGAGAATATGGAGTAGATAGTATCTATCAATTACCGTTTAACTATGCAGGTTACAGAATGCAAAAAGGAGAAGAACACGAAGCAAAAATATACGAAAAGCACTATAATATATTAAACACAATTGCAGCAAAACAAAACGATACCTATAAAAAGCTATCCTTTTTATCGCCGTTTATTCCTACAAGGTTCTTATCTATGGATATTGCACATACAAGCGATAATTTACATTGGAATTTTACCAAAGCAGCCGAAAAGTATCGTATAAAAAAGCAACAGTTTTTAAACTATGATATTAAAGACAATTCAAAATTTGGTGAACGAGGTTACAAAATGAAGGCGGAGAAATTTAAAAAACTACCTAAGTTTAATTTTACACCACCTACACTTTTAGAGATTCTAAAAGATAATACTCAAAATGTAATATTCTTAACACTTTGGTTATTAATACCGTTTATAGGATTATTAGTCTCATCAAAAAAAATATAACATTATGTTTTTGAACAATTTATTATACGAAATAAAATTACTTACAAGGAGCAATTGGCTAATAACTTTATTAGTAATTATTGTTCTATTATTTGCATTTGCTACTTATAATGGAAATAAAAATGTAGACAAAAGACTTAACGATATTGCAAAAGTACAGGAGGACTTACATAAAAAAGATAGTGTAATGTTAATGACTCTTGCAAAAATTGAAAAAGGAGAAAAAACAGAGGTGCCTTATTGGCAATTACCATCGGAACCGATGACTATTGGCTATAGACATCCGCGTTTGGCAATAATGCAACCAGAAGCACTATCGTTTTTAGCAACAGGACAAAGCGATATGTATACGCATTTTAAAAGCCCAACAGTTTATGGAAATAACTTTGCTTTAGATTATTCTGAAATGGTAAACCCAGTACAACTATTATTTGGCAGTTTCGATCTGGCTTTTGTTATTATTTTTATTTTACCATTGTTAATTATAGCTTTTACATTTAATATTTTATCTAAAGAAAAAGAATTAGGAACTTTAAGATTATTATCTGCACAACCAATTTCTACTATTAATTGGTTATTGCATAAAATGACTATTCGTTACTTGGTTTTTACTAGCATTACCTTGATTACATTACTCATTACGATTGCTGTTTTTTCTTCAGGAGCTTTTATAGCTAATACCAATAACCTATTAGGATTATTATTATTAATCGCTGGATATAATTTATTTTGGTTTGTATTGGCTTCTATTGTAAACATAAAAATTAATGATTCTTCAAAGAATGCTTTAACATTAATTGGGTTATGGCTATTTATAGTAATGGTTTTACCAGCTACAATAAATCAAGTTGGGAATTCTTTATATCCAACGCCATCACGCTTAAAAATGATTAATGAAATTCGTTTGATAAAAAAGGAAAATGAAGAAAAACAGAACGAAATAATGAGCGAGTATCTACGAAGTCATCCTGAGTTAGCACAAGGCAATGATAAGGAAAAATATGGCTTTTGGCATAATTATTTTGCTTCTGAAAAAGTGATGGAAGAAAAAAACAAACCTTTATTAGCAGAATACGATTTACAATTAAAAAAACAACAAAGACTAATTAGTGTATTTGAGTTTTTATCTCCCGCAATATTAATGCAACAATCATTAAATAAAATAGCCGGAACATCCGAGAAAAATTATAATGATTATAAAAAGCAAGTCTTTGAGTTTTCTAATCAATGGAGAAGTTATTTAGTACCAATGCTATTTAAAAAACAAAAATTTACAGCTGATAACTACAAAGAACTACCCAAGTTCGTTTATAAAAATAGAATTGATAACGATGTATGGATAAATATAGCAGTACTTCTTTTTATTAGTGCGATTATATTCTTTCAATTTACAGGTAAGCATTTAAAAAACAAATCTGCTCAAAAGTTTTTAAATTAATGAGATTTAGTCCTAACTATAACAGATTTTACAATAACCTTCAATAAATAAGTTAACTATTTATATATAAATACTGGTCTCTATAATTCAAGAGTTTTTTTTAGTCTTAAAAAACTAGAGGCCAGTAATTATATCTGTCGCTTTTTTCCTTTTGTCACTCCAAATTTTACACTCCATTTTAGTTTCGTTATAACTTGAAAGAAATAAAAAACTAATCAACATTTAATATGCTAAATACCTAGCTTACTATAGTTTTAAATAAAAATATACTGTAATTTTTATTATTTATAATAAAACTCAGTTGCATTAACAGGTGAAATACTTATATTTGCAACTAGGTTGCATTAATTTAATAGAAATAGTGAAATTAATATTACAAAAACCCGATGCTTTTGGTGCATTGGCAAGCACGTTATGTATAATACATTGTCTAGCAACACCATTACTTTTTATTGCGCAAACTTGTGCAATGGGAGGTTGTGAAACTGCCCCAGTTTGGTGGAAAAGCTTAGATTATTTGTTTTTAATGATTTCTTTTATAGCAATATATCGCTCTACAAAAACAACCTCTAAAAACGTTATGAAATACGCTTTATGGTTATGTTGGGGTGCATTATTTCTTTTAATTATAAATGAAAAAACACAATGGGTTTCTTTATCAGAAACCTTTACTTACTTCATTGCTTTTACTCTTGCAGCTTTGCACATATATAATATGAATTATTGCCAATGTAAAACAG
>NZ_JBSHNS010000324.1:0-2840 GCF_053601635.1 Pontimicrobium sp. MEBiC01747 | reverse complement strand
GTATATGCCTCTAAAAAGATAAAAGAATTAAAAAATAATTAAGTCAGGAGGCAGAAAAGGTCAAACTTTTAGCTCTCGACTTTAAACTAAATCAAATACTATGATGTCACTCGAAATAATAATATTTATCATTTCCATTTTATTTGGAATCATCTTATACTGGAGAGAGTCTAAGAGTAATAAAGTGTATCGTTTCTTCAATAAAGTATTCAATTCAAAAGAATTACAAATGAAGGAAGACGATAAAAAAGGGTTTATATACAAACAGAACCTCTTATTGCGTTTGGTTTATATTGTAGCTATTTATATCGTTGCTATTATTATTATCAGACTATTAATCCCAATAGATTTAGTCACCTTATCATTATTTGCGTCTAGTATTTTTGGAACCCTTGCTGGAACATACCTTGCACATTTTGTAATAAAATCTGGAGATGTTATAGAAGATAAATCGGAATCCTTAACAGAAATGGTAAGCGGTACAATAGAAAAAGGAAAGGACTTTATTGAGGATATAACCAATAAAGAGAATACTCCCGAAATAGAAGAAAAAGCTCCAACAACGGAGCCTAAAAAACAAGAGAAAAGTGCAAGAGAGCGTTTAAAAGATAAAGGCTATATGTAGTTTGCTATAAAAATCAAATAAAAAAAACTTACCAATTAGAACACAAAATACAGTTTCAATGTTAAAAAAATACTGGAATAAAGGCGGAAAACAAAAACGAATAATTATACTATTATCGTTAGTATTAATTATTGCGCTATTCTTTTTAAGAGACGATTACCAACCGGCATTACTGTTTATTAGAAAATTTATTTTTATAATATTATTATGTGCTATAGTATTATTTTTTGGATTAAGAAAATTTAGAAAGACAGCATCTACAGGAAGGCGATTAGGAATTTTAGGAATTTTATTAGTGTTTTTTGGACTTCTATATTTTGTAGGATGGCATTTTAAAATGTACGATTATATGAAAACATATAATGTGTTTAATGATTTAAACCGTGTAGAAATAAACGAATTACCATTAACACAAAATGAACGCATACAACCCTTACGAAACATATTTTCAATGGCTAACGAAAGTGTAGGAGAGACTAAAGATGTCTCATTACCGCACTTAGTACGTGTAGACGACGAAAATAAGTGGACAATGGCCATACAACCAAGCGAAAAGTATGCGTGGCAAGCTATGAATGATAATACCGAGGAAGTCTTTGCGGTATCTAGTACAACACCGTTTCCTAGATTTTCTAGCGATAATCGTATACCAGTAACCTTTTCAATAGGAGAATCTTTAAAGTTTAGTAGAAACACCTATAATGCAGTAGTACAGCGTTTTAATCCATGGATGTTATTTAACTATGAACCTAGTGATACCTATTATATGAAAAACGATACAGGGCAATGGGTAGAAGTCGTAAGTTTAATAAAATGGAAAGGTTTTTTCTTTCCGTATCCAACCTTTGGAGGTGTTATGGTTATAGATAATGGAGCACATTATTTTAAAGATTATTTAGAGCGTGTAGCAATAGGAAAAGGAACCTACATTAGTCCTGAAGAAATGAAAAACCATCCATATTTAACACGCCAAAATACTGTAGCAGAAAAAATTTCTCGCTTACAAGCCGAATCTTTAAAGTTTTTAGGAGGTTTTAGCGATCCGTTACCATGGAATATGAAAACAGCTGTAAAAATTCCTGATTTATCTAAAGATCAAAACGAACAGCCTTTTGTAACCGATTTTGATTTTTCAGACACAGGTATAGGCGCTTACAATGGTTTATACCACTGGTTTGGCTTAGAGCCAGTAGGAGACGAGCGAACCAGTTTAACCTATAGCGTATTTATTCCTGCAGATGGAACAGATAAGCTGTATTATTATGACCATGCCTCTAAAAAGCAAGGCTATGCCGGTGTATCTGCAATGCCTTTAAAAGTTAAAGAATCTAGAAAAGAATATGATTGGACAGCAAATACTCCTGTAGAATTTAGGCCATATATAAAAAATATTGCTGGACGTAAACGCTTATTCTTTTTAGGAACCGTTTCTGCGATAAATGATAAAGACTCTGGGCAATTTGATGGCTCTGCAACTCCAGATTTAGTATTGGTAGATAGTGAGTACAGAGATGTCGTTTGGATAGATGTAAAACACCCAAGTCAATGGGAAAAAAGTGTTTACGATCAATTAAATGAAGCCTGGCGCTCTAGTGAAGGTATTGGAGAGTATTTTGTTGAAGAAACTAAAACTATAGAATTTGGTCAAACAACAGATAATACTATTGCTATAGACTCTACAAAATTAGAAGCCTTAAAAGCAAGTGGAGGAGAAGATGAAGCAATACAGATATTACAAAATAAAATAGACTCTATAAAAAAGGCTAGAGAAGAAGATGAGATTTTAAAACTGCAACGTAAAATAGATTCTATAAAGTCTAGCAAAGAATAAATGAAAGCTAAACCATATTGGCTTTTAAGTATAATTATTACTGGACTATTTTGTGCTTCGTTATATTCTAGTTTATTCTATAATAAAAATGAAGGATTAGATGTATTAAAAATGAAATTAGAAAATGATCCTGATTTTATGTTTAATATTAAAATAATATTTGACTCTATTAGAGCTCCTTTATTCTTGCTTATACCTCTTTTGGGACTATTGTTTAAAAACAAAATTGGATGGATATTAATAGCTCAATATTTTTATTTTTTAGTATTTAATCTTTTTATAGGTTTATTTAAAAATTTTCAAGAATTTGAATATATCTTATTTTTTATTGTAATTATATTATTTATTACTACTATTATTTATTTTTTGAACAGAGAATCACTT
>NZ_JBSHNS010000323.1:0-11183 GCF_053601635.1 Pontimicrobium sp. MEBiC01747 | reverse complement strand
ATATGTATATAAACAATGGGCTGGTTTATACGAAGAAGCAAACCAATTTATAAATGTAAATAGAGGCTTTGGTTTTCATGCCTACCCAGGTCGAGTAGGTATTTGGCCAGAAATAACTGTAATAGAACTAAAAAAAGGCTCTAAAACAGCTTAAAAATCAACAATATAAAACTATAAGTTGTTAAAAAATTGTAGATTTGAAGTAACAAGTTTAAACTAATACTTTAAATAATGTCAAAATTTGGAGAATTAATAGATGTAAATATTCCTGTTCTGTTAGATTTTTTTACAGATTGGAATGAGCAATCTACGGCAATGCATCCAGTACTACGAGATGTTGCTGCTGCAATGGGAGATAAAGCCAAAGTGATTAAGATTGATGTTGAGAAGAATAGAGAATTGTCTGAAGCATTACGAGTAAAAGGATTGCCAACACTTATTATATATAAAAATGGCGAAATGCAATGGAGGCATAGTGGCGAACAAGATGCTAATACATTAATAAGTATTTTACAACAATATACTTAGTAAGGAATTGCTTTAAAGATATAGCCTTTATTGCTAAAATGCTCTAATACTTCTGGTAAAGCATATGTCATGTTCTTTGCGGCTTTAATGCTATCATGAAATACAATAATATTTCCATTAGTAGTGTGTTTAATAACATTTTTTAAACACTGTTCCTTAGGTAGTTTTTTATCCCAATCTATAGAAATAACACTCCACATTATTATTTTATAACCTCTTTTTATAAGCGCTTTTGCTTGACTATTTTTGATCTTCCCAAATGGTGGGCGAAAAAGATTAGATTTTGGCAGACGTTTGTTGTCTATTATAGAGGTATTGATAATTTCTTGAGCTTGCTCTACATTACTTATGTAGTTCTTTTTAGAGGTTCTCCAGCCTTTTAAGTGGTTATGAGTATGGTTGCCTACATGGTGCCCTTGTTCAACTATAGTATTAAAAATATCTGAGTGCTTTTCTATATTATTCCCGATACAAAAAAAGGTAGCTTTTGCATTATATTGCTTAAGAGTATTAAGTGTCCAATTTGTAATTTCTGGGGTAGGGCCATCATCAAAAGTAAGATACAGTATTTTGTCTTTAGACGAAAAATCCCAAACATAGTTTGGGAAAATTCGTTTTATAAACTGTGGTATTTTTACTGGAAAAAAAATCAACTGCTAGTCTTCTACATTAATAATACTACTATCTCTAGATATTAAACTATCTATAGCTAAATCTAAGTCTTCTTTTAGAGGTTGCTGTTCTTCCTGTGGCATAATATCGTTAAATAACTGCTCGTAATTACGGAACGTTAAAAACTCTTTTTCACCAAACTCATCATCGTATTCTGCAAGCAGTATAATAAGTGCACGGTAACGTTCTATATCTGTGTAAATATCAACAATACTAGAACGTTGTTGTTCTCTATTTAATTCGCTGTAATACGTTAAGTTTTCTTGGTATTTAACAGCGACATCTTTAAATAGTTGTCTCGCTTTCTCTTTAGCTCCTACCTCATAATAAGCGCCAATGTATGGTTCTAAAAGCGTATAGTAGCCAAATTTATCTACAGGCATATTTGTCATGGCAATATCTGCTATTTCTTCAGCCTTATCTAATTTGTCCTCTTTAATTAATTGCTCTATTAATCGCGCTAAATTACCTCTATAAGTAATAGAATTTCTTCTCGTTTCTGGATCATGGTAAATAGCATCACTACCACTATTTCCCCAATCCCAATGTTTTACTTTGTTATACATTAAATCTGTATCTACACGTCCCATATCAAATGGATTTGCTCGGTCTACAGGAGTTGCAATAGGAACTAACTTATAAACCATACCATCTAACTGCAAATAGTCTTCCATCCAGATATAATCATCAGAACCAAAAGCACCGCCAGTAAAGTAAATAGGGCGTTTCCAGTGGTTGTTAGCAACAATGTCTAGCATAAGTAAACGCTGTTTATAAATAGCACTCTCTTTAATTTTTATATCTATATAGGGTACAATTTTATCAGCGTCTTTTTGTTTTACAATTCCGTTCTCTAAAACATTAGCTTTATTAACCGGTATTCTAATGTTCTCAACAGGGAAATAATTAAGATTTCTATATTGAGATGGGTATTGATTTGGATCTTCCCCTTCTAATTCTAAGACACTTTTAAATTTGGTCTTAGGGTTATCGCTAGAGACAAAATTCATGAAATCTTTAATTAATAAAGTGTCTTTACTATAAATACGCTTATCTTTTCCAGATCTTGGATCGGTATAATATAAACGCTTCATAACATATTCTCTAGTACCAAGCTTATATTGATCGTGAGTTAATTGAGACGGTATAGGGTCGCTTTCGTAAGCTTTACGCTTCATTTGGTCTATGTACCAATCGGTTTGGAATAAACTCGTGTTTACAACACGAACATCTGTTCTATAACCTTCAATTTCTTGTGCGTACCATAGTGCGAATGTATCGTTGTCTCCAATAGAAAATAGTATTCCGTTCTTATCACAAGAATCTAAATACTTTTTAGCCATAGCTCTAGCGGTATATTTGCCAGACCTGTCATGGTCATCCCAGTTATTTGCAGCAAGAATAGTTGGTACTAATAAAATGCAAACTAAAGTAACTGCTGGTGCTAATAGAGGTGTTTTAACCTTATTCTGTAAAATATCGTAAAGCGCATATACTCCAAAACCTATCCAAATTGCAAACACATAAAAAGAACCTACAACAGAGTAATCACGTTCTCTAGGCTCAAAAGGACGTACATTAGTATAAACCTGAATAGCTAGTCCTGTGAATAAGAAAAAGACTAGCAATACCCAAAAGGTTTTTTTATCTCTATTTAATAAAAAGAATAAACCAATTAACCCAAATATAAAAGGTAAGAAAAAGTACGTGTTTCTAGCTTTATTATTTTTTACATCGCTAGGTAAATTATCTTGAGACATGCCTAGGTGCCAAGAATCGAAAGCTTTAATACCACTTATCCAGTTTCCATGATTGTCTAGTTTACCTTGTATGTCGTCTTGACGACCAGTAAAATTCCACATAAAGTAACGCCAGTACATGTATCCTAATTGGTACTCAAATAAGTAAGCTATATTACTAGCAAGAGAAGGTTTTTCAACATCAAGATAACTTTGCCCATATTCTTTCAAGAAATTTGCATAATCTTCATAATCAACACTACCTTTTGCAACTTCATTTTTAAACTGGGAAACCATAGATTTTATTCTGTTTAACCCTTCACTAGTATAAATTCCTAGTTCTTGTTCGTATTTCGCTACAAATTGTTGATACTCACTATCACTTAATTTGCCTTCATTAAGATTATAAATAAATTGTTCTATTAACCTTTTTGTAGTAGGATCTATTGTAAACTCTGGTTTTAAATTAAAATCTAAAAAGCCCGAAAACATTAAGTAGTTTTTAGCATTTTCACCACTCCACATTCTTGGTAAAATAGAAGCATGTTTAGAATTGTAATTCTGTTTAGCCTTTTTCCAATCATTGACTATAATATATTTTCCAGACTTTTCATCCTTTTCATATTTAGGTTTATCATCAACATAAGGCGTCTTTTCATCTAGCCCAGAATATTGATCTGTAAATAAAGGACCATAAAATAAGTGTGTTTCTGGATATTGTTCTAAGTTATAATATGCTAATAACTCTCTCGCACTAGATGGGTTATTTTCGTTAATAACAACATTTGCATTAGCACGAATAGGTAACATTAACCAAGAAGAAAAACCTATAATTATAAATGTAACACATAGAATTCCTGTATTAACATGTTTATAACCTTTATCTCTGGTATATTTTAAGCCAAAATAGATGGCAGCAATTAAAATTAATCCAGCAATTATAGAACCTGAATTAAAAGGTAAGCCAATGGTGTTAACAAAGAATATTTCTGAAACACTAAAAAACCTTAGAATATTTGGTGCTAGTAATTTAAATATAATTAATAAGATGGCAACAGAAACAACATTAGCAACTATAAAGTTTAAAACCGTTACTTTTTTATAGTTTTTAAAGAAGTAGATTAAACCAATGGCAGGAATGGTTAATAGCCCCATAAAGTGAACTCCAAAGGATAACCCAATAATAAAAGCAATTAAAATAAGCCAACGATTACCGCGAGGTGTATGCATATCTTGCTCCCAACGTAAAGCTAAATAGAATAAAATAGACATTATAAGTGTTGCCATAGCATACACTTCTGTTTCAACAGCATTAAACCAAAAAGAGTCAGTAAAAGTAAACGCTAAACTACCAACTAAAGCACTACCTAAAATAGCTTTAATTCTATCATTAGTTAATTTATGTTCTCCAATTACTTTTTGTAACAACAAAGAAATACTCCAAAACATAAATAAAATAGTAAAAGCACTAGATACTGCACTAACCATATTAAGCATTAATCCAACTTGCTCAGGATTAAAAGCTAAAGTCGAGAACATGGCTCCTAACATTTGAAATAGTGGTGCTCCTGGCGGGTGACCAACTTGTAGTTTTGCAGAAGTTAATATGTATTCTCCTGCATCCCAGTAACTAACAGTAGGTTCTACAGTTAAGCTATAAGTTATTAATGCAATTAAAAAAGCGAACCAACCCAGTATGTTGTTCCATTTTTTAAAGTTAATTGAAGTCATTGATGTGTCTTATTTATTATGATGGCGAATTTAGTAATAATTATTAAACGGTAGCCATTTTTAAGTTAACGTTAAGGTTTTTGTGAATTTTTTTTAAATAAATGTTTGCAGATATTATTATTCGTTTTATATTTGCACCCGCAAACAGTTACTGGCCTATGGTGTAACTGGCAACACGTCGGTTTTTGGTACCGAAGAGTCTAGGTTCGAGCCCTAGTGGGCCAACAAAAAAGTCTTCCAATTTTGGAAGACTTTTTTATTTTACATTGTTTTTAAGTTATATCTTAAAAGTAATTACTGGTCGTTTGGCATGATTAACAATGTCTTCGCTTAAACTACCGTTAAAAAAGTGAGCAATACCTTGTCTGCCGTGTGTGCTAATACCAATTAGGTCTGCATTAATAATATGAGAGAAGTTTAGAATTCCTTTCTCGGCAGTCTCATCATTATAAATATTAATCGTGTAGTTTTTAAAATCATTATCCTTAATAAACTCGTTTATTCTTACTTTGGCATCAGCTGTTGTGGTAAAGTTTGCAACAGTATTTACCATTAGTAAGTGAATTTTAGCATTAAAAGCTTCAGCTAATTTTATAGCCTGCTTATAGGTTTCTTTATTGTCATTTTTAAAATCTGAGGCAAAAACAAACTCTCTAATATTAAAATCAGTATGTTCATTTTTAATAACTAAAACAGGCGTTTCAGATGTACGTACAATTTTCTCAGCATTAGAGCCTATAAACATTTCTTTAAGCCCGCTAGAACCATGAGACCCCATAACTATTAAATCTACATTATGCGCTTTGCAAGTCTCTAAGATACCTGTAGAAATATCATGAAAATCTACCATTTCATGCACAGTAATGTCACTTAGGTAGTCTTTGTTCATTACAGATTCAAATTGTTTATGGGCTAATTTCATAAAATAAACAGCCTCAGGTAAGTCTGTAGGTGCACCTCCATCTGTAATATGATTCATTGGGAGATCTAGCATGTGGAGTAAGATTAACTCACAATTATGCTTTCTAGCAAGTTGTGCAGCAACCTTAATGGCGTTTTCGGCTTCATTTGAAAAATCTGTAGGAACTAGTAATTTTTTCATATATATGTGTGATTTAGTGTGGTTTTATAAATTTAATAAAAAAAAATGATTTTACGTAAAGACTTACACATTAGAGTTTTCCTTTTTGTAATGAAAAAATGATTTTATAAAGATTATTTTAAATAATAACTCACATTATTTTAAAATGCTAAACAGTTTAAGTTATGAAAATCAATAAAAATGTGTATATTTGCACCGTTGAAAGAAAATAAGAAAGGTGAGGGGACGTAAAGTCCCCTCTTTTTATACTTAAAAATGTTTATAACGACTGTTAAAGATTTACTGGAAGAAGCATTACAAGAAAGAGAAGATTTATTCTTAATAGACTTCTCTATATCTGGTGCAAACTTGATTAATATTATTATCGATGGAGATAATGGTGTTAAAGTAGAAGATTGTATGTTTATTAGTAGAGCTATAGAGCATAATTTAGATAGAGAAGAACAAGACTTTTCTCTGGAAGTTGCATCTGCAGGTGCTGCATCGCCTTTAAAATTGCCAAGACAATATAAAAAGAATATTGGACGCAAATTGGAGGTGAAAATGCAGACAGAAACAATAGAAGGGGAATTAACAAATGCTTCAGATGAAGCTATAGATGTAGAATGGAAAGCCCGAGAACCAAAACCAGTAGGTAAAGGTAAGGTGACCGTTCAAAAGAAAAGAAATATTGCTTACAACGATATTGTAGAAGCAAAAGTGATGATAAAATTTTAATTCAATAGAGTTATGGAAAATCTTGCATTAATTGAATCGTTTTCGGAATTTAAAGACGATAAATTAATCGACCGTGTGACATTAATGGCAATTCTAGAAGACGTGTTTAGAAATGCTTTAAAAAAGAAGTTTGGAGATGACGATAACTTCGATATAATTATAAACCCAGATAAAGGGGATTTAGAAATTTGGAGAAATAGAATAGTAGTAGCAGATGGAGAAGTAGAAGAACCAAATCAAGAAATATCATTATCTGAAGCGCGCAAGATAGAACCAGATTTTGAAGTAGGAGAAGATGTGTCTGAAGAAGTGAAATTAATAGATTTAGGACGTAGAGCTATCTTAGCA
Source organism: Pontimicrobium sp. MEBiC01747 (assembly GCF_053601635.1). Classification (NCBI taxonomy): domain Bacteria; kingdom Pseudomonadati; phylum Bacteroidota; class Flavobacteriia; order Flavobacteriales; family Flavobacteriaceae; genus Pontimicrobium; species Pontimicrobium sp. MEBiC01747. The sequence continues at coordinate 4,346 of NZ_JBSHNS010000323.1, read as the reverse complement.
TTACGCCAAAACTTAATTTCTAAAATACACGAACATGATAACACTAACATCTTTAAGCAATTTAAAGATTTAGAAGGAGATATTTATACTGCCGAAGTGCACCACATACGTCACAGAGCAGTAATTTTATTAGATGATGAAGGCAATGAAATTATTTTACCAAAAGATAAGCAAATACCTTCAGATTTCTTTAGAAAAGGAGATAATGTAAGAGGAATTATTGATAGTGTTGAGCTTAAAGGAAACAAGCCAGCTATTATTATGTCTCGTACATCACCTAAGTTCTTAGAAAAATTATTTGAATCGGAAATACCAGAAGTATTTGATGGTTTAATTACCATTAAAAATGTAGTAAGAATTCCAGGAGAAAAAGCAAAAGTAGCTGTAGATTCTTATGATGATAGAATTGATCCAGTTGGAGCATGTGTAGGTATGAAAGGATCTAGAATTCATGGAATTGTTCGTGAATTAGGAAACGAAAATATAGATGTAATTAATTACACAAATAATTTACAATTGTATATTACTAGAGCCTTAAGTCCAGCAAGAGTAACCTCTATTAAAATAGATGAAGAAAATAAAAGAGCAGAAGCTATTTTAAAGCCAGAAGAAGTAAGTAAGGCTATTGGACGTGGCGGACACAATATTCGTTTAGCAGGACAATTAACTGGATACGAGATAGATGTGTTTAGAGAAGGTGCAGAAGAAGATGTGGAGTTAACAGAATTCTCAGACGAAATAGAAGGCTGGGTTATTCAAGAATTTAGTAAAGCAGGAATGGATACTGCAAAGAGTGTCTTAGAACAAGACGTTGCAGATTTAGTAAAAAGAACAGACCTAGAAGAGGAAACAATTCTAGATGTTATTAGAATTCTTAAGGAAGAATTCGAAGATTAACATATATTTGGAGTAAAATTAAAGGTTAAAGGCAATTTATGGCTGAAACGATTAGATTAAATAAAGTATTACGTGAGCTAAACATCTCTTTAGATCGTGCTGTGGAATTTTTAGATTCCAAAGGTGTCGAGATAGAGAAGCGCCCGACTACGAAAATTTCTGAAGAAACGTATAAAATACTTTCTGATGAGTTTCAAACAGATGCTAGTAAAAAAGTAGCCTCTCAGGAAGTTAGTGAAGCGAAACAAAAAGAAAAAGAGGACTTACGTATTAAGCGTGAGCAAGAGCTTGAAGCAAAGCAAAAAGAAATTGAAGCTAGAGAGCAGGCAAGAAGGAGAGAAGTTGTAAAAGCTGCCAAGCCTTTATCAGGACCAAAAACTATTGGGAAAATAGATTTAAACCCGAAGAAGAAAGACGTAGAAGAAACAACTCCAGAACCTGTAAAGGAAGCACCTAAAGCTAAGGAAGAAGAAGCAAAGGAAGCACCTAAGCAAGAAGTTGTAAAAGCAGCTAAAACTTTAGCAGGACCAAAAACTATTGGTAAGATAGATTTAGAGCCTAAGAAAAAGGAAGTTGCTAAAAAAGAGACTCCTAAACCTCAAGCTCCAAAAAAGGAAGAGCCAAAAGTTGAAGAGAAACCAGCACCAGTTGAAGCTAAAAAGGAAACGCCTAAAAAACCAGATGCTAAAACAATTGTAACTCCAGAAGGAGAGGAAATTGTTGAAGAGAAGGTTAAAACGCAGTACCAAAAACTTACAGGTCCTAAAATTGCAGGTGATAAAATTGATTTATCTCAATTTAATAAGCCTAAGAAAAAGAAGGAGGAGAAAAAGCCAGACGATACTAACAAAAGAAAGCGTCGTCGTATTTCTAAACCAGGAGATAATAAATCAGGAGGAAATAATCCTAATAATAGATCAAACAACAATAGAAACGATAGATTTAAAGGTAAAAAATCTGGTCAGTCTAGACGTCCTGTTGTAAAAGAAGAGCCTAGCGAAGAAGATGTTAAAAAGCAAGTGCGTGAAACACTTGAAAAACTTCAAGGTAAATCTAATAAAGGAAAAGGAGCTAAATACAGAAGAGATAAAAGAGAGCAACATAGAGAGCAATCTGAAATCGATCAGAAAATAGAAGCAGCAGAAAGTAAAATCCTTAAAGTAACAGAGTTTGTTACGGCAAGTGAAGTTGCTACTATGATGGATGTACAGGTAACACAAGTTATCTCTGCATGTATGTCTTTAGGTATGATGGTAACAATGAATCAGCGTTTAGATGCTGAGACATTAAGTATTGTTGCAGAAGAATTTGGTTATAAAGTAGAATTTATAACAGCAGATATAGAAGAATCTATTGTAGAAGTAGAAGATAAACCAGAAGATTTAGTAGAACGTGCACCAATCGTTACAGTAATGGGACACGTAGATCATGGTAAAACATCTTTACTAGATTACATTCGTAAAGAAAACGTAATAGCAGGAGAATCAGGAGGAATTACACAGCATATTGGAGCCTATGGTGTAGAGCTAGAAAACGGACAAAAAATTGCCTTTTTAGATACACCAGGACACGAGGCCTTTACAGCCATGCGTGCACGTGGAGCCCAAGTTACAGATATAGCAATTATTGTTGCAGCAGCAGATGATGATATTATGCCGCAAACAAAAGAAGCAATCTCTCACGCTCAAGCAGCAGGAGTGCCAATTGTATTTGCTATAAACAAAATAGATAAGCCAGACGCAAACCCAGATAAAATTAAAGAAGGTTTAGCAAACATGAACCTATTAGTTGAAGATTGGGGAGGTAAAATACAATCTCACGATATATCAGCAAAAGTAGGAACAGGTGTAAAAGACTTACTAGAAAAAGTATTACTAGAAGCCGAGTTGTTAGAACTAAAAGCAAATCCTAATAAACCAGCAGTAGGTACAGTAGTAGAAGCCTACTTAGATAAAGGTAGAGGGTACGTTTCTACAGTTTTAGTACAAGCGGGTACACTTAGAATTGGAGACTATGTACTAGCAGGTAAAAATAGTGGTAAAGTTAAGGCAATGCAAGATGAACGTGGTAATAACGTTAAACAAGCAGGGCCATCAACACCAGTATCTATTTTAGGATTAGACGGAGCGCCACAAGCTGGAGATAAATTTAATGTATTTGCAGACGAACGCGAAGCAAAACAAATTGCAACAAAACGTATGCAATTACAACGTGAGCAAGATGTGCGTACAACAAAGACATTAACATTAGCAGAAATTGGACGTCGTATTGCTTTAGGAACATTTAAAGAACTTAATATTATCCTTAAAGGTGATGTGGATGGATCGGTAGAAGCTTTAACAGATTCGTTCCAGAAATTATCTACAGAAGAAATTCAGGTTAATATCTTACACAAGGGAGTAGGAGCTATAACAGAAAGTGATGTGTTATTAGCAACAGCATCAGATGCCATTATTATTGGATTTAATGTAAGACCAGTAGGAAATGCAAGAACAATAGCAGATAGAGAAGAAGTAGATATTAGAACATACTCAATTATCTACGATGCAATTAATGACCTTAAAGATGCTATGGAAGGTATGTTGTCTCCAGAGCTTAAAGAGGAAATTACAGGTACAGCAGAAATTAGAGAACTATTTAAAGTTTCTAAAGTGGGTACAATTGCAGGTTGTATGGTAATGAATGGGAAAATATACAGAAGCTCTCAAATACGTATTATTAGAGATGGCGTTGTAGCTTACACAGGTGAATTAGCATCGTTAAAACGATTTAAAGATGATGTTAAAGAAGTGTCTAAAGGATACGATTGTGGTATGCAAGTTAAAAACTTCAATGACATAAAAGAAGGAGATACAATAGAAGCATTCCATGAAGTAGAAGTAAAAAAGAAATTGAAATAATATAAAATCAATTAAACAAAAAAGGCGACCCAATGGTCGCCTTTTTTTATGTCTAGATTTTTCCTTTTTTAATCTTTCTCCTTTTTTGGTTTAAAAAGAAAAGCAGAAGGGAATTTCTTTTTAATTTCTACAAGTGCACGATCGGCTTCTAGCTTAGTTCTAAAATTACCCACCCATACTTTATAATTAGGAGTTTCATAAACCTTTTTTGTAGACCATTTATCATAAGAGTACTTAAAGGCAGTTTTTACTTCTTCTGCCTTGCTATGATCTCCTGAAAAAATTTGGATTTTATAGCGTCTAGTGTCTTTGTCATTAGCATTAATTTCTGTTTTATAATTTAATAAAGTAGAAATAGCAGGGTCTTGATTAATGGTAACCTTACCCTGTTGTGCATTGCTAAAGGCTGTGAAGCCAAATAGGCAAAGTGCTAGTAAACAAAGGTTTTTATAAGAAAATCGTGTCATAAATAAGTTTTTATTAATACAAATGTAAAAGTAAATAACGAAATTTGGTCGCATTTCTTATTTAGAATATCTCTAAATTAGA
>NZ_JBSHNS010000322.1:0-6475 GCF_053601635.1 Pontimicrobium sp. MEBiC01747 | reverse complement strand
GTAGGTGATCGATATATATAAAGAAATAACGTTAATGCCTCGGGTTAATAACAGATTAAGCACTTCATAATCTCAACGTTTTCACTGAACACTACTTACATCTTAAAAAACTTTAAAAGTTTATTATTTTTATCTCTATTTTTTTGGTCGACATTTCTATTTTTAGAGATTCACAGTTAACTTCTTAAATGTTATAAACTCAGTCTTCTTTGATTTTCAATTTCTTATTTTAATAGGTGTACATCTATAAATTGTATATCATCTAAATCTGACTTTTCGTAAAGTGTTAAGAAAAAGATTAACAAAAAAGGTATAGTTGATTTTTATTTTAATTCTTCAATTATCTTAATTATTTCACTTCCTTCTCCTATTTTAAGTTCTTTTCCTTCCTCACTTATGTATGGAACCCCACCTTTGACATATTTCAGTACACCATTTTTATCTAGGAACACGTTCAATGGGTATGCCGTTATTCCTAATTGGTCAATAAACTCCTTAGCATCAACAAGATGTTTAAAATTATACGGATGTTTTTTTAAAAAAATACTAACATCCTCCTCTTTTTCGTAAGTGATTGAAATAAAATTAAAACTGTCTTTATATTTTTCAGCTATTTCATTAAGAAAAGGCATTTCGTCTATACAAGGTGCGCATTTTGTAAACCAAAAATTTATCAAAGTTGGTTTGCCCTTTAGTTGTTCAAAATTAAAACTTTCTCCTCTTAATGTTTTTAGATTAAATTTTGGAAACCCTTTGTTTTTATATTTTGAAAGAGGTCCTGAATTTATCAAGTTCTCCTTCTTTTTATCACTTATAGCGAATGTTACTTTAGAGATTGTAGAGTCTTTTTTGGTTTCGGTTTCTTCAATTACCAAACTTCCATACAACTCCTTTTTAAGGACTTTCTCTGCTTTTTTGATTTGTTCTGAAAGTATTTTTTCAATTTCTGATTTTGTTAATCGGTTTTCCCCATCTGTTGTATAATACTTTGTTTGAGAGAAAGTTGCTGTAGAAATTAATAGAAACAAGATTGTAATTGTCTTTTTCATGGCAATTTTAATTACTAATGAGTGAATACGTTTTATTTTTTTGGACGCATGTACTAAGGGGCTTCGATAAAAAGCATATTGTATCTGAAAGCACTTTATATACACAAATTTATTAACCACCTCTAGATGCTAGTTGCTGGTTAAATAATTAATCGAACTCCGCCTAACTCTGAAACCTCATACGGGAACTCATCATCTGGCGAACCAATAAACATAAAATTGATAGGGATGTCCCAATCTTTGGATAGCTTCTGAATGATTTTAGGTCCAAATTCTCCTTGTATCTTTATGTACTCAATATCTATTTTTGGGTATTCTCTATCCAATACTTCCAAATCACTTTCTAATCGTTCTGGAGGTTGTTCGTTTTCGTTTAAAACTGTTACAACCTTCAATTTCTTAGTGTGTTCATTTTTTGTAATGTATAACATCACTTTATTGAGAGTAGCCACATCATCTTCGTGTGTAAAAAAGACAAACTCCTGAGAGTTGATGTCATCTATAGTTGCCATAATTTTATGGTTAGAACGTTGTACAAATCGCTCAATTGGATTAAAAATATACTTGATTGCACGTAATACAAATTTTAAAATTACAGTTCTGTTCAACATAAAAACTACAACAAGTAGTGTTGGAATTAAATATTCCAAAAATACTTTTAGATAGTCTGGATTCATTATAACATTACCAATTAATGCTGCAATGACGGCTCCAACCGCAATAAACAATCCCAACCACGATGATTTTTCGGGACGTGGCAAATGTTTACGACGTACTTTTAGTAGAAAATTCCCTAATCCAAATAACGTCATTACCGAAAGAAAGGCAATGGTATAAACACCTGCTAAAGCCCCCAATTCTCCTTCAGTAATTAATAAGATGGAAACACACAACAAGAAAAAAACAATGGCAATTCTATATGAGCTGCCTCTTTTGTTTTTCTTTAATAAATATTGAGGTAAAATTCTATCAAGTGTCATTCGCTCTACAAGCCCTGTAACTCCTACAAAAGAAGTTAATACAGCACCACTTAACACCAAAGCAGCATCAATAGAAATTAATGTAGATAACCATCCTCCACCAGATAGCTCTCCCATATAGGATAGTAAGGTTTCTTTATGACCTTCAACTGCTGGAATTGGTATGAGCGCCAATGCTAGAAAAGCCATAAGCGGATTAAAAACACTCACCACTATCCACATATTTCGAAGTGTTTTTTTAAAGACTCCTTTTTTCTGTTCTTCTACAAAATTGGCAGAACTTTCAAAGCCACTTATACCAAGCATCGCTGCACAAAAACCGAAAAAAAGCGCCATTGTAAGGCCTCCTTCTATTGGTCTATTAAAATTTTCTATCAAGACTTCCCAGCCATTTGAAAAAATATAATATCCACAAAATGCACTCAAAGCGATAAGCGAGACCATATGAAACACGAAAATCACCGTAGCTACCAATGACGATTCCCCAATACCAATAATTGTGAGTATCATAAAAATTGCTAATAGTGAAATAGTAGCAATGGTAATGGGCCAAGCTTCGTACAAATTATGCACATAATGCATACCTTCACTTGCAGAAATCACTGCCGTTGCCATATATGATAATAAAGTTAAAGTAGCTGCTAAAGATGCTGTGGATTTACTTGTAGTGTTTAGTAGCGCATTATAGGCCCCTCCATTAAGTGGCATTGCTCCAACAACTTCTCCATAAATTTTCCTGAACAAAAACAAAACGGCTGCAACAATTAATAATGAAACCCAAGCATATTGACCAGCATAAGCTATTGCGAGCGCTGAAACATAGAGACAGGATGAACTAATGTCATTTCCACAAATAGCTGTTGCTGGAAATTGGCCTAATTTTTTTTTCATTCTTTTTTTTATTCCTTAATGTAGCTTAATATAACTATGTCTGCCTTTTAATTCAAAAAATAAATTAAGTATTTTTTCTAAAACCTGCTAAAAATGAAGCACATATTCCTACTACTACAGTTCCTGCTACTAATTCTACTGTTGTAAAAAATGCCATCTCAATAACTGTATCTGGACTTCCAAAAGTTTCTTTAGCCTGGATGATAGAAACTTCTTGAGGATTCATAGAAAGATAAGCTAAAATAATAGGAATAAGGATAATGATTAGTCTTACCCCCATTCGAACACATAACAAAAAACCATCTAGAAAAGTAGTGTCTCGATGGTATTTGGTATAATTCCATATCATTACCGAAAAGCCTATGAGCAACATCAATACAAAAACCATTCTAAAAGCTGGACTTTCATAAATCTTTAGCAAATGTAATATTGTAGAGAAAATTATAATTCCTAATGATACTCGAATAGCATAGAACCAAGCTATCTTATTTTTTGACCATTTCTTAATATTGAATAACATATTTGTGTATTTTATCAAGTTAAAAAGTCGTGGTAATAAATAACATATTAATAAGTAAGTTTAATATATTAATATAACTGCGACTTTGTAAAAAATTACATTATGAATGTAACTTTTCTTTCAATTGTTGAAGAGCTTCTTCTGTCTCTTTTAGATTCTTCTTTGATTCTTCGAGCTTTTCTTTATTGTTTTTTGTATGGTGATCATACACATCAAGTGAAAATCTTTTGTGGCGATCGTGAAGTCTTTCCAACTGCTCACGTTCATTAAATGCATTTAACATATTGATTGTTTTTTTATTAAAAATAAGGTTGGTACGTTGGATAGTGATGCTCTGGATGGTGTGTTTTTATGTGTTCGTTAGCTCTTTTATTATGGTCTTTTATTTTAAGCATAAGTGTTTCTAACTCTTTTTCCAGCTTCTTTCCTTCATCATATAGCTTTTGCCCTGAACCATCTTTATCTAAAGATTTGTTACCATCTTCATTTTTTAAAGTACTTTCAAGGATTTTTAGATTTTTTCTAAATTCTTTTTGCGAAATATGGTCTTTTGATTTCTCTGGTTCGGTGAATAAATAAACATCATCAGATATTAAATAATCATGACCAATTGCTAATTCTGCATTTGCCATTGCTTCTTGTAGATTAATAACATCAATTTTTTGATTAGATTTTAATCCTTTTTGAATAGCTTTTAGTTGGCTAATGGATCTATCTAAAGTTTCTTTAGCTTTCCCTGTCAACTCTTTACCTTCCGTTTTTAGCGCTTCAATTCCTTTATTAAGTTGTAATGCTGCTTTTGTGTGATCGTTACTCTCAAGTAATGTAATTGTTTCATCAAAATAGACATCAGATTCATTTGGAAGTCCGATTTCTGTAACCTCTTCTACAATAGCGTCTTTTAATTTCGTTTCTTTTTTGCAAGAAATTACGGAAACTAATACTAAACTCAACACCACTAATTTTAATTGGTTTTTCATTTCTAAATTGTTTTTAGTTATTATATGTGGATTTATAAGATTTTTCCATTTTCGTTTGTATAAACTTTAATTTTATTTCTATTTTTCTTCAGGTATAGTTTATATCTTATGTTTTCTTTTTTTCCAGCCTTGTGCTTCATTTTATATACATCTTTTGTAATCATCCATCCTGGATATTCCTTAGCAATAACATTTCTGACTACAACAGGTAGCGGAACATTTACGCCTTTTTCCATTGAATAAATTAACTTTCCATCCTTATCATAGTAAGTTCTTAATTCATCATTGCCATTTTTTAATTTAATCTCGTAACTACCATAATTTCCAGTTCCTAATTTATCGGTCTCGACAATAATATCTTCTTCAATAAAATTTATTGGGATGGTATAAAATTCTTCGAGTTCATAGTCTGGAAAATCTTCTACCACTTCATCGATTATTACCGTTGGCACTTCTTCTTTTATCACTTTCGCCTTGAAAATTACTTCTTGAGCAAATGATTGTGTTAATGCTCCAATCATCAAAAGAGTGATCATTGTTGTTTTCATTTTTACTTAATTTTATTATTAATACAACACAAAGTTTTAAAAAACATTCAATCACTCCTAAAAATAAGAGGTTTCAAAGGTTCAGATTTCGGAATTATGAACTTTATTATAGGTAAACTTTCTGTTTTTCATAGAAAAGCAATTGTTTCATCTGTATTAAAAAATTAGTTTCATGTTTTTGTGGAAGTGTTACATTTGACAAGACAGTAAGAAGCGAGTTTATATATTTATAAACTTAAAAAATAGAATAATGTCAAAACCAAGAACTTCCAACACAAAAGCATTTAAAAACTAAGCTATATCAATGGTAATATAAAATAGACTTGTAAAGATTTAAATATTTCTACCTCCTCTTTTATCTCGTTGGCGAGTTGAATTAAAGCAATATGGTAAAAATAGTTTTCCAGGAAAAGGTAATTTAAAGTTAACCGATCAAGAACGAGAGATTATAACTTTAAAGAAAGAACTACAAGAGGCACAATTAGAAAATGGAATATTAAAAAAGGCCGTGAGCATCTTCTCCAAGAGCGACAAGAGAAATACCAATTTATAAAACGACATAAATTAAAATTTCCAGTCGAGAAGATGTGTAAAGTTTTACAATTAAGCAGAAGTAGTTACTATAATTGGCTAAAATGTGAACCATCAAAACGTTGGTTAGCAAATGAACGTATCATGTTTTTTATTAAAAAAATATTTGAAGTTAGTTTTGGAAGTTATGGAGCACCAAGAATTAGAGAAGATTTAAAGAAGTATGGTTACTTTGTTTCCAAAAAGGAAAGTAAGTAAACTAATGAAATTATTAGGTTTAAAAGTAAGACGCTCTTATAAGTTTAAAGGATTAACTAATAGTAATCACACTTATCCTCTAGCTCCTAATTTATTAAATCAAAACTTTAAAGTTGAACGAAAAAATCAGGTTTGGGTATCAGACATGACTTATGTAGCTACCAAACAAGGTTGATGCATTGGGAAGACATTCGTGGTATGTTCTCCACTATGCATGGAGACTATCTTCGTTTTCTCTTGCATTATAAGGTGCCGCTTGAAAAGTTTATACGTTTTGAATTAGCTTCTCGTGGCTATGATGGGAATTTTAACTGGGTTGGTTTTGATGCCTCTGAAAAAATCTGGTTACAATGAAACAAATAACGCAGATACGTATCGTATCTTTTAAAGAGTATCAAATCTATATGAATGATACGAAGGATAACGACATTAGTTTTGAAGACTATGTGAACAATGTACTTGGAGAATTATTTGATATGAAGCGTAGTATTGTTTCAGTACAGTGTGCTGATGCACATACTATAATTCTCGTTTATACACTTACAATTTAATATGCAAAAACACTTGGACATGCTATATTTGACAGGACAGTAAGAAGCGAGTTTATATATTTATAAACTTTAATAAAATAACAATGTCAAAACCACGAAATTTTTACACCAAAGAATTTAAACATAAAGCTGTAGAGCTTAGTTATGCAAAAGGAAGCCTAAAACAG
>NZ_JBSHNS010000321.1:0-1220 GCF_053601635.1 Pontimicrobium sp. MEBiC01747 | reverse complement strand
ATTTTAAGCCGTGCACTTGCTGGTCTGCAAGTCTTTTTTATATTAACCGCAGCCCTTATAACACATTATCCAAACTTAATAATTACAAATAAAACCAAGCTAAGTTTACTAGATGGCATGGCTCCAGAAGTTACTATAGATATTCTAGGGATATCATTAATTATTGGCGGCTGCTTAATTATACCTGGATTATTTCATCTTTTAAAATCATTTAAAATGATAAAAATCTTAGAAAGTTAACTCATAATTCTACGATCTAGGTTTTTCTATTCCTCTATCATACATTACAATACTACCCGCAACAGAAACGTTTAAACTTAATTGAGATTTAAACTTTATTAAAAAATGAGATTTTTCAATCGCTTTTTTAGAGAGTCCGTGGTCTTCTGCACCCAATAAATAAACACAACGTCTTGGATGATGAAATGTCTCTAAGCTTACTGCTTCATCTGTTAACTCTACACCTACTAATCGTGCTCCTTTAGGTAAATGATTGTAAAACTCATCAAAATTTTCGTAATGAAAATAAGGCATAGATTTCACAGCATTGTGAGTATCGCATGCTTGCTTTGCATAACGATTACCTATGGTAAAAATAAAACTTGCGCCTAGATTCTGTGCTGAACGCCATAGCACACCTAAATTTTCAGGTGTTTTACCATTTTGAATACCTATTCCAAAATATTCATTTTCAAAGTTATCTATCATACTACAAAACTAAAAAAATGAAATATTTTAAAAAAAATTAAAAAATATAAAACCGCCCCTAATCTTTTTACGTAGGTATCTGTGTTTAATAAAAATCAAAGCAACTTAAAACCATACTATTTATACAAAAAACTACACCTAACACCATGAAACTAATACGCTCCCAAAAACTAAAAAATGCATTATTTTTTGCCTTAACAATACTATCTTTTTCAAGCTTTGCGCAACTCCATGAAACTAATGGCTGTGTAAATAATTTTAGCTTAAATTGGACTTCTGGTAACACTAGTGGCAATAATTATAACTGGCTTCCAGAAGGAAGTATTAATCGCTCTTTTAACAATGTAGATAATTCTGGAATCGATTTAAATATTGCTTTTACAGGAGACACATACGCTTTAGAGGATTGGAACTTTTTTGGAGGTCCAGATACTCCTAATGTAGATAATATTGCAACTAATGGTCAAGACGATATTTTACACTTATTTACATCTGGGTACACAAACCAAGGA
>NZ_JBSHNS010000320.1:0-1778 GCF_053601635.1 Pontimicrobium sp. MEBiC01747 | reverse complement strand
CTATAAGCATCTTTAATATCTAAATTCCCTCCTTTAAAAACATTGAGTACACCAGCAATATAATAATTAATATGAAAGGTTAATGCAGCTATCGTATTTAGGTTATATACTTTATAGGTCGCTTGTTGCCATGTTATATTTAAAAGTTGAGCTTTATAGTTTGTATTAGCAATCCACGTACCATTTAAAATAACTTCTCTAAAACGGTTGGCTATTTGTTGAGTCGTTTCCATGTTTATTTTTTAATTAGTAAAATAAGAAATAAAATAGAGTAGTTATTAATAATTTAAGTGATTAAGTCTTATTTATTTTAAACAGCACTAGTTTGTTAGTTTTTTCATTACCCATTCTAAAGGCCCAACAGTTTTATGCTTTAACCAAAGTACAGCAAATATAATGCATAAGGCACTAAAAATTAGTCCATAAACAACAGAAAATACTAAAGAATATTCTCCTAAAGGTTTTAAGTGCAATATGTCTATTAATCCCATACCAATAACAACATGGGCGACATAAAAACTTAAAGCTAACTGCCCAGTTTTAGCTAGAGAAATAATAAGAATGTTATGTTGTAGTTTTTTAGAGATTAAAAGAGAAAGCGAAATGATAAATAAGGCAAAACTGCTAGCTGTAATCATATAAAATGGGAGTGGAGGCATTGGGCTTGTTCCAAAAACTTGAGAGAGTTCTAAAGTAGTACTAGGTGCTCCATTAGATAATAGAGCGATAAAAACCATAGATAAAATTTTAAAAGTTAAAAATACTCCTAGGCTAATTATAATAGATTTTTTTATAAAAACAGTGTTGTTTAAATCTTGCCTGCCAAACCATAAGCCAATAAGCATAAAAGCAACCCAAGGCATTACTGGATGAAAACCATTATAGAATAAGTTTCTTATAAAACCTGCAATACTCCAAAAATTAGCATACTCGAAGGTTTTAAAGTTCCAATTGGTTTCATAATTAAAACAAATAAGAAATACTGGATACAAGAGAATTATTACAAGTGCAGCTTTTAAAATAAATAAAGGCTCCTTTTTTATAAATAGTAATGTAAATAGCATATATATACCATAAAAATGAAGTATATCTGCTGGCCAAATAAAAAGATAAGACAACCCAACAATAAACAGGAGTATAGCTCTTTTAATAATCTTTAGGTTTCTTTTTTTTAGTAGACTAGTATTATTAGTTTCAAGAGCTTTATTGGTTATAAATGCAATACCAATTCCTGCTAAAACAACAAATGTAGCTGCGGCTTTACCGTCTAAAACAGAAACAATAGATTGTAAGCCTACAGACCCTTTGGACCCAAATACCATTTTAAAGTTTACTATAATCATGCCTATTATAGCTAAAGCTCTAGCGACATCTATTCCTATTAAGCGTTGATTCATATATAAATGTAGTCTTTATTTAATAAGACGTAAATTAATACTAAAAGGTTGCTTTACTTTCTCTTTTTTATTCATCTGCCATTAATTTTACTTTTAAATTGGGATATTTTGCTTTTAAAGCTTTTTCTAAGCCAACAACATGCGCAGCTCCTACAATTACAATGTTTTTTGTATGTTTATTAGCTATAACTTGAGTAGCTATGTTTTTTGCCATTCTTTCGTTACGTTCATTCCAATAACGCTCGCCTAAAGTACAACCTTTGGTCTTTTGGCTAACGTATGTAAACGAACTCATTTTGTGTAACCGGTTTAATGACTTTCGTTTGTTTACATGTTTTCCAAGTTTTCTAAAAATAGCAGGTAGAATAGCACTATTATAAT
>NZ_JBSHNS010000319.1:0-5840 GCF_053601635.1 Pontimicrobium sp. MEBiC01747 | reverse complement strand
ATAAAATAGTTGCTCAAATTAACAATTTTTAAGATTTAAATATCATATTTATTAGAAGTTTAACAAACCTTTATCGTTTTCTGGAATTAATACGAATGTTTTGTGTTTTGAGTTTATATACGTTCTAACAATATTTTTTTGATCGTTAAAGAGATCAAAGAGTATTCTATTCTCTACTTCAAAAGATTTTACTTCGTTTACATTCTCTATTTCTATATAGCAATATATAATATCGTCTTCGTATTCTTTTCCTAAAAATTTATAGTTTGCTACTGCTCCATTAATTTTAATTTTAAACTTTGATTTTATGTATTTTTCAATGTAAAGGTCTATTTGTTTTTCGTCTTTTCCTGTGTTTAATATTATTTTATCGTCGTAACGTTCTTGTAATAATCGTTCAAAATCGTCTATAAATATCCTAGAGGTAACTTGTATTGCTTGTTTTTCTTTTACGTAATCGACTTGCGTTACACTTACATAATATTTATGTGCAGTTGTAAAGGCAAATAATGGTAATATTAAAAGAATTAAAAGTTTTTTTATATGCATAATGACAATTGTAATATTAGGGTTTCAAAACTAATGAAATGATTCAAAAAGTATTCCAAAAAAACAGGATTATTCTTTTACTTTTCTATTGGCTTGGTATTGTTTATACTTTTCTTCAAGGTATGCTAACGTTTCTATATCACTTTTAGAGCATCTTTCTGTAAATTTCTCATCTTCTGAACAGAAGTAGAAAAATTCCATTTTTAGATTGTCTTCTAATGGATTATTATTAAAAAAGTCTTTAGATAGTTTACTTTTTATTGTATACATTAATTCTTCTTGAGCTTCGAGTTTTACTCTTTGCTTAAGTTCTTTGGTTCTTCCCGAAATGCCATTTATAATAGGATTTAATGGTAAACCTCCCATTAATACTCCCCAAAGCATTTTGGGCTTAAACTCTCCTGCTTCATGAAGTAATCGTTCGCTTTTAGTTTTGCGCACCCCTTTATAGCCTGGAATGCCTACATCGTAAAAATTAATATCTCTTTTTACGCCTAGGTTATCCATATCATCCAATAAGTTACCTGTTAACACTTTACCTACTGTTACCTCATCTAGTTCATTTATTAATGTTTCTAAAGTAATAGTAAGTGTTTTAGTGTTTATGTTTTGTTCTGTTATAATTAAGGTTTCTAGTTTATATTGTATTGAAGAGATGACTAGTGTATCTTTTACAACTGCATTAATTTTAAATTCTCCAGAACTATTGGTTGTTGCATATTCTTTTCTAGATTTATTTACAATATGTATGCCATCTACGCCTTCTCCTCCAGTTACTGTACCTGCTATTTCTGTAGTCTGGGCATAACTTACTCCTAAAAACAGCAAAAAACAAACAATTATATTAAGGGGTTTCAATTTTTAGGGTTTAAATATTGTTTACTTTTTTCTTGTAAATATTCTATTAAGCGTAACTCGTTTTTTTCTTGTAAAAGTTCGGCGTTAAAGCCTGCTTTTTCTACAAAAGCTATAAAGCTATTTACTTTGTCTTCAGGGATATTATAATTTGTTGTGTAATAAGAGTGTGTAAATGCTTCTGCTAGTTTTGTTCCATATAATTTAGATAGTCTCTCTTGTGTAACCTCACGTTTTGTCTCTCTACTTTTTACTTCAAAAAGTGATGGTACTATCAATTTTACTATTCCTAAAAAATTCATTTGATATAGGTTGGGTTGGCGTATTGCTGTATTAACGACTCCACTTTTATAATCTGCAGACATATCGTAATCGTTAAAGCTTCCAAATCCAAAATCTACATATTCTACAAGTTTTACATTTTCTACATCTGATTCTAGAATACCTGTTAAATCATTTTGCAATACAACTACTTCATCTAAATTATTAATACGTTCGGCAAGGAAAACCTTTAATTCTTTTGCTTCTAATATTTCTTTTGTTATTGTTATTTTAGTTGGACTAAATTGCAATGCTGAGATTTCAATTTCATCATTTAAAGTTACTTTAATTTTAAATTTCCCAGCTATATCTGTTATAGTTCCTTTATTGGATGATGTATTGTATATGGTTACGCCTTCTAAATCTTCTGATTTTACGACTACTGTACCATTAACTTCTACTCTTTCTATGTTTTGAGAAAATAGTGTTGTTAACGACAACAGTAAAATAGTTATTATTACATATTTTTTCATGAAGTTAGTCCCTTTTTAAAATATACTTTTGTGAAATTTATTTATAAAAAATATCACACTATAAAGTTCGGTTTAATAATCTTAATTAAAATTAAAAACAGATTTAAACTTTTGTTAAAACATCCGTTTCTATAAATTTACAACAATTACAATTAAGTATTACTTATACTTATTTTTTATATTACACTCTTTTGAAACACTTAATGCATGAGACATTTAATTATTGCAAGTACTTCTACGGTATACAACGGCAAACCTTTAGACTATATTATGGAGACTTTAGCATCTCTATTTAAGGAAACCGACAATATTCTTTTTATTCCATATGCTAGACCTAGCGGTATCTCTCATGATGATTATACTAGTAAAATACAAAATGCTTTTAAAAATATAGGCAAATCTGTTGTTGGTATCCATGAATTTGAAAATCCTGTTGAAGTAATCAAACAAGCAAAAGGCATTTATGTTGGCGGCGGTAATACTTTTGTACTGGTTAATCAATTATACAAAAACAATTGTTTAAATGCTTTAAAACAGGCTGTAGATAATGGCACTCCTTATTTAGGTACTAGTGCAGGAAGTAATATTTGTGGTTTAACTATGAATACTACAAACGACATGCCTATTGTATACCCTCCTAGTTTTAAAACACTAGGTTTTGTGCCTTTTAATATAAATCCGCATTACTTAGATCCTGATATTAATAGCAAGCATATGGGCGAAACCAGAGAAACTAGAATTAAAGAGTTTCACAAATTTAATACACAACCTGTTATTGGCTTGAGGGAAGGAAGTTGGTTAGAGGTTAAAGGTAACACTATACAATTATGTGGCGTATTACATGCTCGTATTTTTGAATACAATTCTGAGGCTTACGAAATAGAGTCTGGCACGTATTTGAATGAATTAAAGTAGATACACTAACCTTTAAAAAAGCTAAAATAATATGCATAAAAAAAGCTTCATTTAATAAATGAAGCTTTTTTAGAGCGAGAGACCGGGTTCGAACCGGCGACATTCAGCTTGGAAGGCTGACGCTCTACCAACTGAGCTACTCTCGCATTTCCGGATGCAAATTTACACATAAATCTTAATTCTCAAAACTTTTTATCAATAAAAATTGAAGTATTTTAAACTACTTTAAAATCTAAAAAATAACCTACTCATTTTCAACACCAAAGCATTTCTTTTAATTATTACTTTAAACCAAATTAATTTTAGTCATAAGTTCTTCTTTATATTTTTTGCCAATAGGTATGTTTTCTTTTCCTACTACAATCATATTATAGTCTATTTGCTTTAAGTGGTCTAGATTAATAATATAACTGCGATGAACTCTAATAAATTTTTCGTTTAATTTTGTTATTATATAATTTAAACTTCCACGAATAACATATTTTTTACCATCTTCTAATTCGATTTCGGTATATACGTGCTCACTTTTTAAATACAGAATATCTTCGAATTTTAGTTTTACAAAAAGATTTTTTTCTTTGATAAAAAAAGCATCTTTAATTATTAAATCGCTTCCTGCTACTTCTCCTATTTTTTTAGAATAATTATGTAATGCTATCTCTATAGAGGTGTATAATTCTTCTTTAGTAAATGGTTTTATTAAATAGGCAGGCGGCATTACTTTTTTTGCTTCCCCTACAGTTATAGGGTCTGCATTAGAGGTTAAAAATATAAAGGGAAAATCGTAGTCCTGTCTTATTTTTTCGGCTAAATCTATACCTGTTCGCTTTCCAGATAATTGAATATCTAAAATGGCTATATCTGGTTTCTCTTTTTCTATAGCTTGCAACGCTTCAGTATAATTAATAGCTGGCTCTAATGTTTGATATCCTAAAGTATCTAAAGTATCGCAAATGTTATCTGCTATTATTATTTCGTCTTCTACTACTAAAATTTTAATTGCACTCATTAGTTTTATGTTGCTTTGCTTATCAATCTACCAGTGCTCTGGTTTCTGTGTCTTTAAAAATTATTTCAAATCTTGCGCCTTCGTCGTTTAGTAGTTTTAAACTACCGTGTAGTTGTTTTGTTAATCGTTTTACTAAACGTAATCCCAAACTTTTCATTTTAGCAACATCTATAGAACTGTCTAATCCCTTTCCGTTGTCTGATACGACTAATTTATATTCTCTTTCATTTAACTTATCTATTGAAACTTTCAATTTATTTTCTTTTTCAGTATCGAAAGCATACTTGTAAGCATTGGTAATTAATTCATTTACAATTAAGCCTAAAGGTATTGCTGTATCTACATCAAAATGAATATTATTAGCTTGTACTTCTGTATTTATTTTTTTATCAGAGCTGTATAATATTGTCAATTCATTCACCAATAGTTTTATATACTCATCAAAATCTATAAGTCCTGTTTCGTTTTGGTATAATTTCTGGTGAATTAACGCCATAGATTTCACTCTATTCTTACCTTCGTTTGCAAGTGTTAAGGCTTTTTCATCTTCAATTTCTTTTGTTTGTAATTCTAATAGGCTTGAAACAATTTGAAAGTTATTTTTTACTCTATGGTGCACCTCCTTTAACAACAGTTGTTTTTCATGAAGAGCTTTTTCTATAATTTTATTTTTCTCATTTAATACTACTGTATGTTTTTTCTTTTTTTGGTATTCGTAATAAGCAAATCCTCCTAGTATTAATGCTATCCCAAATAGAAATAACAAAATATGTTGCGTGTGTTTTTCTTGCTGTAATTTGTTTTCATGCTGTAGCGCTAAAACTCTTATATCTTCAGCTTTTTGAATACTATCTCTATATTGTTTTCTATCGAATTCGTATGTTAACTCTAGTTCTTTTTCTTTTTCAATTTTTCTTTTATTAACTAATGAATCTTTGGTTACAGTGTAAGTATTCATATACTTAAATGCTTTTTCATTATTATTTAGGTCTTTATAGAAATTAGCTAAATTTAAAGAAACATATTGTTTGTCTTTTAACTTATTTAGTTTATCCCAAACTTGATATGCTTTTTCATAATATTTAATTGCATTTGTCTTGTTATTTATATTTGCCCAATAATCTCCTTTAGTTTGGTTTAAATATCCTGTAAAACTTGGGTTTATCTTTTTAGGTAATTTTTTGTTAGCTATGTTTAAATAATAATAGGCACTATCCATATTATTTTCTTTCATTAAAGCTCTTGCTAAATGTACCGAAGCATAGGCTTTTCCATAGTTAAAATTAATAGTATTGGCTAAAGCTATAGAGTTATGCATATTCTCCTTTTGCTCTTTTATAGACATACAATTACAGCTCGCATAAATCATTCCTAAATTATTACGCCAAACTACTTGACTTCTAAGGTTATTTTTCTCCTTAAAAAAGGACAACATTTCTTTTACTGCTGCAATACTTTTTTGGTAATAGCCTTTAGAATAATAGAGGAAACTTTTACTTTGTATTATAGGAATTAATTTTTCGCCATCTTTATATTGCATTGCTATTTTTTGAGCTTTATTTAAATCTTTGATAGCGTTATCTGTTTGTGAAAAATTACCGTAAATATTAGCTCTAAAAGAATAGGCATTTATTATAAGTTCTTTATCGTTTATTTTTTGCGCTAGATTTAAAGACTTATTTGTGCAACTAAAAGCTTCATCGTACTTACTTTGTGAT
>NZ_JBSHNS010000318.1:0-2474 GCF_053601635.1 Pontimicrobium sp. MEBiC01747 | reverse complement strand
AATTAAGACTTCTCTAACATTTATAAAATGGACTTTAAGTATTACTTTTGCCTAGATTTTATAAGCGTATATTTTTCTTAAATGCATATGAAAAAACCATACCAAACTTTAGAAGCTAATTTTACTAATAATATGAAACAGGTGATTCACCGTAGGTTAAGTAACAACATTCTTCGTTTAAGCTTAATTATTTTAATAGCATTTTCAACTTCACTTTCAGCCCAAGAAGGCGATCCGGCAGCCGGTAAAGCATTATTTAATACAAACTGTGCATCTTGTCATAAGTTAGACAAAAAGATGACAGGTCCTGCATTGCGTAATGTTGAAGCACGTTTAGCTGATGAGCAGGATTTAGATAGAGAGTGGTTATATGCTTGGATTAAAAACAGTAAAGGATTAATCGACTCTGGAGATGCTTATGCAAATAAGATTTATGCAGAGTACAAAGGGGTAGCAATGACTGCTTTTCCTCAGTTGTCTAATGCAGATATTGATAACATTCTGGCTTATACGGCAGCTACACCGCCACCGCCAACTGAGTTGCCAACTAAAACTATTGTTGAAGGAAAGGGAGATAATGCTTCAAACAAATTAATTCTTGGAGCCTTAGCATTATTGTTTGCGCTACTAGCAGGAGCATTAGTGTTAGTAAATAAAACATTACGTCGTTTTGCAGAAGAAAAAGGAGTAGACTTAGGAGAGGGAACTAAAACGACACCGATTTGGAAAGCGTTTATACAAAACCAATTCTTAGTATTAGTAACAGCTATATTCTTTTTATTAGCATCAGGATACTTTGTGTATGGTTACTTAATGCAAGTAGGAGTTAATCAAGGATACGAGCCAGTGCAAGAAATTCATTTCTCTCACAGAATTCATGCTGGAGATAATGGTGTAGATTGTAAGTACTGTCACTCTTCTGCAAGAGTTAGTAAAACATCGGGGATTCCTTCGTTAAATGTTTGTATGAACTGTCATAAATCTATATCAGAAGTAGCAGATGCAACAGCTACAGAAGAATACACTAAAGATTTCTATGATGGTGAAATTAAAAAACTATATGCAGCTGTAGGTTGGGATGATGCTAACCAAGAATACACAGGAGAATCTAAGCCAGTAAAATGGACTAGAATACATAATTTACCAGACTTTGCTTACTTTAACCACTCGCAACACGTAACTGTTGCAGGAGTAGAGTGTCAAACATGTCACGGGCCAATAGAAGAGATGGAAATAGTTTCTCAACATGCTCCATTAACAATGGGGTGGTGTATTAACTGTCACAGAGAGACTAATGTTAAAATTAAAGACAATGGCTACTATACTAAAATCCATGAGCAATTAGCTAAAAAATATGGTGACTTAGATAAAGTTACTGCTGCTCAAATGGGAGGTTTAGAATGTGGTAAATGTCACTATTAAAAACGAAACGTTTTTAATATTTCCGAGACATCGGAAATCTCTTTGAAGAAACAAGAAAAAGGGATTTAAAACTATAAAAATAAAATTAAGAAGTAATTCAATTATATAATATGTCATCAAACAAGAAATACTGGAAAAGTGTTGAGGAGCTAAAAGAAAATAGCTCTATTGTTGAGACGCTAAAACAAAACGAATTTGTTCAAGAAATTCCAACAGATGAATTCTTAGGAGATAAGGAAACATTAGAGAAGTCTTCAACAACGCGTCGTGATTTCTTAAAGTATGTTGGTTTTAGTACAGCAGCTGCATCGTTAGCAGCCTGTGAAGGACCAGTAGTTAAATCAATTCCTTATGTAGTTCAGCCAGATACTATTATTCCTGGTGTAGCTAATTATTATGCAACAACAATTGCAGATGGTTTTGATTATGCAAGCGTTTTAGTAAAAACTCGTGAGGGTCGTCCAATTAAAATTGAAAATAATACAATGGCAACTGCTAATGGTAGTGCTAACGCCAGAGTAAATGCATCGGTTTTAAGTTTGTACGATAGTAAGAGATTAAAGACACCAATGAAAGGTGAGAGTGTTATCTCTTGGTCCTCATTAATGTCTGAGACAACACAACAACTTGATGCCTTAAAAAATTCTGGAAAACAAATTGTGTTATTAACACAAACGTATGCTAGTCCTTCGACAAGTAAATTAATTTCAGAATTTAAAGAAAAATATGGAGAAAATGTAAAACACGTACAATACGATGCTGTATCAGAATCTGCTGCGTTGGATGCATTTCAAGCTAAATATGGTCAACGTGCTTTAGCTAATTACGATTTTTCTAAAGCAACAACAATAGTATCCGTAGGTGCAGATTTCTTAGGCGATTGGCAAGGTGGAGGTTTCGATTCAGGTTACGCAAAAGGGCGTGTGCCTAGTCATGGTAAAATGTCTCGCCACGTACAGTTTGAATCTAACATGTCTTTATCTGGAGCAAATGCAGATAAACGTGTGCCATTAACACCAACACAACAAAAATTAGCACTAGCAAAATTACAC
>NZ_JBSHNS010000317.1:0-11521 GCF_053601635.1 Pontimicrobium sp. MEBiC01747 | reverse complement strand
GTCTTACTCTAGTTCCAGTATTTGGTCTTGTACGTGTATTTGAATCTCTTCCAACTTGTCTTGTTCTTGGCGTTGAAGAAGAGCGTGTTGCGCTAGTTCTAGTTCTTGTGCTTCTTGAAAGGTTAGAACGTTTTCCTAATACAGATTGTCTACCTAAGTAACCTCTTCTTCCAGATGTATATGCTAAGCCTCTATGTCCATTTCTTCCGTAGTAATTGTATCCGTAATAAGCATTTCCGTATCCGTAAGGAGGACACCAGTAAGGGTTATTAAAGCCAGCATTCCAACCCCAGTTATTCCATCCATAACCAGTATTCCAACCCCAATCTCCCCATCCGAAGCCGGCATTCCAACCCCAGCTATTCCAACGGTTCCATCTATTCCATCCCCAATTGTTCCAACCCCATGGTCTGTTCCATGTGTTAAAACCAGTGTTATATACGTTAATTGTTACATCGCTACTAGACTCGCCCCATCCTGCATAACCAGTACTGTTACTAACAGTTCTTTCTTCTTCGGTGTAATCACCTTGGTAAGAGTCTACATCTGTAAATATTTCGCTTTCTTGTTCAGCTAATTCCAGTTCTTGAGATTTTTCTTTAAAGTAGTTTTGATAATAGCCATTAGATGCAGTGGATTCATTAGGAGCTGTTTCTTCTGTTCGTTCAACAGTAGTTTCAGAAGAATCATAAATGCCATCTGTATCTTGACCAACATATTGGTAAGAACCACACGATGTAAGTCCTAATGTTAATCCAATAATAGCTAAAGTTGGTACTTTCTTTTGTAAGTAGTTAATAAATCTCATATCTCTTTCATTTTAATTGTTGAACATAACAAAAATAGTTAGTTTTGTCGAACTATTTATTTTTTTAACATAGTCACAATATTTGTGCCAAAACATTGAATATGAGCAAAAAACTTACGAGTAGAGCAGAGGATTACTCAAAATGGTATAACGAACTCGTTGTAAAGGCTGACTTAGCTGAGAATTCGGCGGTTAGAGGATGCATGGTAATAAAACCTTATGGTTATGCTATTTGGGAAAAAATGCAGGCAGAATTAGATAGAATGTTTAAAGAAACAGGGCATCAAAATGCATATTTTCCATTATTTGTGCCTAAAAGTTTATTTGAAGCCGAAGAAAAAAATGCAGAAGGGTTTGCTAAAGAGTGTGCAGTAGTTACACATTATAGATTACAAAATGACCCAGATAAAGAAGGGAAATTAAGAGTAGACCCTGAAGCGAAGTTAGAAGAAGAGTTGGTAGTTAGACCTACTAGTGAAGCTATTATTTGGAATACTTATAAAGGATGGATTCAATCATACAGAGACTTACCTTTATTAATTAACCAATGGGCAAATGTAGTTCGTTGGGAAATGCGAACACGTTTATTTTTACGTACAGCAGAGTTTTTATGGCAAGAGGGACATACGGCGCATGCCACTAAAGTAGAAGCTTTAGATGAAGCTAAATTAATGAATAATGTGTACGCAACTTTTGTTGAGAACTTTATGGCTATTCCTGTAGTGCAAGGTGTGAAAACTGAGAGTGAGCGTTTTGCAGGTGCAGATGAAACGTATTGTATAGAAGCTTTAATGCAAGATGGGAAAGCATTGCAAGCAGGAACATCTCACTTTTTAGGGCAGAACTTCGCAAAAGCATTTGATGTTAAGTTTACATCTAAAGAAGGTAAACAAGATTATGTATGGGCAACTTCTTGGGGTGTTTCTACACGATTAATGGGAGCACTTATTATGACGCATAGTGACGATAAAGGATTAGTATTACCTCCAAATTTAGCTCCTAACCAAGTCGTTATTGTACCTATATATAAAACAGAAGAGCAGCTAACTGAAATTACAGAGGTTGTTAATGGTATAATGAAAGATTTAAGAAGTAAGCATATTACTGTTAAATTTGATAATAGAACAACGTATCGTCCTGGTGCTAAGTTTGCACAGCACGAATTACAAGGTGTGCCTTTACGTATAGCTATAGGACCAAAAGACTTAGAAAACGGAACAGTAGAACTAGCAAGAAGAGATACGCTAACAAAAGAGGTTGTTGCTTTAGAGGCTTTAACAGCTAAAGTGGAAGGTTTAATGACGGAAATTCAAGACGCGTTATTTAAGAAAGCTTTTAATTACAGAACTGAGCATACAACAGAAGTGGATACGTTTGATGAATTTAAAACGGTGTTAGAAGGCAAAGGAGGCTTTGTTTCAGCACATTGGGATGGTACAATGGAAACAGAAGATAAAATAAAGGAAATTACTAAAGCAACCATTCGTTGTATTCCTTTAGAAGGAGATGTGAAAGAAGGTGTATGTGTGTATTCTGGTAAGCCTTCAAAACGTAGAGTATTGTTTGCAAAAGCGTACTAAATGAATTTTTTTTTAAATTTTTTCATTTAGTGCTTGCAACACTCAAAAATAGTTGTATTTTTGCATCCGCAATGGAAACATTGTAAGTTATTTGAAAAGTATTGCAAGTAAAAAAAATAAAAAAAACTTTTGTGAGTTTTAAAATAAGTTTTATATTTGCACACTCAAAAATAAATGGCCCGTTCGTCTATCGGCTAGGACGCCAGGTTTTCATCCTGGTAAGAGGGGTTCGATTCCCCTACGGGCTACAATTTTTTAATAAAGAAAGAATAAGAACAAATGGCAAATCATAAGTCAGCGTTAAAGAGAATTAGAAGTAACGAAACTAGACGCGTAAGAAACAAATATCAGCATAAAACTACTCGTAATGCTATTAAAAGATTACGTGAGTTAACTGATAAGAAAGAAGCTGAGGCTTTATTACCATCAGTAGTGTCTATGTTAGATAAATTAGCTAAAAAAAATATTATACATGCTAACAAAGCAGCTAACCTAAAGTCAGGTTTAACAAAGCACGTTGCAGCTATATAATTATTTAAATTTATATTTAGAAAAACCTATTGTGTTAACAATAGGTTTTTTTATGCTCTATATTTTGATGGAGTGAAAGTGAATATTTATACAGTATTTTATTTATAGGCAAAGCGTGAGGTAAGTTTATAGTGTACCTATTAATAATTTATAAATTATAATAAAAAAGTCTTTCTGAGAATTTCAGAAAGACTTTTTTATTAGTAAACAACTTGTGTTGTTTTAACCATTCATAGAGATTAAAAATTCTTCGTTGTTTTTAGTTTGTTTAAAGCGTTGGTTTATAAATTCCATTGCTTCTACAGGATTCATGTCTGCTAGATATTTACGCATTACCCACATACGTTGTACGGTATTGTCATCTAATAATATATCATCACGACGTGTACTTGATGATGTTAAATCGATAGCAGGGAAGATTCTACGGTTAGATATTTTTCTATCTAATTGTAGTTCCATATTACCTGTTCCTTTAAACTCTTCAAAAATAACTTCGTCCATTTTAGAGCCTGTCTCTGTAAGAGCAGTAGCTATAATGGTTAAAGACCCTCCATTTTCTATATTACGAGCAGCTCCAAAGAAACGTTTTGGTTTGTGTAATGCATTAGCATCTACACCACCACTTAATATTTTTCCAGATGCAGGTTGTACTGAGTTATATGCTCTTGCCAAACGCGTAATAGAATCTAATAAAATAACAACATCATGTCCACATTCTACTAAACGTTTAGCTTTTTCTAATACAATGTTAGCAATCTTTACGTGTTCGTGTGCTTCCTTGTCGAAAGTAGAAGCAATAACTTCACCACGTACATTACGTTGCATATCGGTAACTTCCTCTGGACGTTCATCTATAAGTAAAATCATTTGATATACTTCTGGATGATTAGCAGCAATAGCATTTGCCACATCTTTTAAAAGCATTGTTTTACCTGTTTTTGGTTGTGATACAATCATACCACGCTGTCCTTTTCCAATAGGAGCAAACAAGTCCATAATACGAGTAGAAATAGTGCTTTGTCTTTCTGCAATATTAAATTTTTCCTGAGGGAATAATGGTGTTAAATGCTCAAAAGATACTCTATCTCTAACAACATCTGGGCTTTGACCATTTATTTTATTGACTTTAATAAGCGGAAAGTATTTTTCGCCTTCTTTAGGAGGTCTTACGTTTCCTAAAACGGTATCACCAACCTTTAATCCAAATAAGCGAATTTGAGACTGTGATACATAAATATCATCTGGTGATGATAAATAGTTATAATCTGATGAGCGTAAAAAACCATATCCATCTTGCATGATGTCTAAAACCCCTTCACTTTCTATAATGGCATCAAATTCAAAGTCTGGCTCGCGGTAACGGTTTCTATTATCCTTATTACCATTATTACCATTGTTTTTGTTCTGATTTTTATTTTGGTTCTTATTTTGGTTTGGATTGTTGTTACTAGATTTATTTGAACGATTTTGTTGATTATTATTATTATTATCGTCCTTTTTATTCTGGTGGTTGTGAACCGGTTTTTTATGTTGAGGTTTCTGTTGTTGTGGCTTTTGCTGGTCCTCGTTATCTGTTTTAACTTCTGTATTTGTGCTAGTAGTTGTTTTATCAGTAGCAGCAGGTGCTTTCTTATCTTCTGTTTTTTTAGAAGTTCTAGGGCGTTTTGCTCTAGATTTATTCTCAGTTTTTGCTTCTGCTTTTTCTTCTTTAAAGTCTAGTGCTTCTTGAGCAGGTTTCTTTTCTGCAGTTTTTTTACTTTCAGTTTTTGTAGCCGTCTTTTGTACTCTAGCTCTTTTTTGAGTTGGAGCTTTTTTTGGTTTGTCTTCCTTTTTGACTTCTGTTTTAGCGACTTCTGCTACAGCTTTTGGGTTTGCTGCTTGATGATCTAGAATTTGGTAAACTAAATCTAATTTTTTTAATGAACGAAACTTTGGAATAGATAGTTTCTTTGCAATGTCCTGTAATTCAGGAAGCTTCATTTCTTTTAATTGTGATATTTCAAACATTGATGTTGAATTGAATATTTTGAGTTGAAATTTTTTCCGAAGAAATTGTAATGTAATTCTGAAGAATTAACCCCTTGCAAACGTGTGTATTGCAAAATGTTATTGCAATTATACAACTTTATTTTATTTTTTTGAGTTAAAATTATAAAAGAAACTATATTTTTGTAACTCAAATTTTTCAAATATATATGTTACAACGTATACAAACTATATACTTATTATTAGCCGCAGGAATATCTGGAGGGTTAATTTTTATGTTTCATATTTGGATAACTAATGAGAATGTTAAAGTCTATGCTATAGACGAAATGCCTATTTTTGGTTTGTTTGTAGGATCTGCTTTACTGTCATTAGTATCTATTTTCATGTTTAAAAATAGGAAATCTCAATTTATGTTGGGACGACTTAATATAATATTAAACTTTATTTTACTAGGATTACTTGTGTATCAATCTCTAAATTTACCTGGAGAAGTTACGGCTTCAGAGAAAGGTATTGGGATGTTTCTTCCTATTGCGTCTATCGTATTATTAGCATTGGCTAATAAGGCCATCAAAAAGGACGAAGATCTTGTAAAATCTGTAGATAGATTACGATAAACCTATCATCTTAGTAGTATTAGTGCGTTAACCCAAAGTGAAGACTTTGGGTTTTTTTGTAATTACTATTTTGGTAGTATTATTTTCTAGGGTATTCAATAACTTCTAATTGCTCAATTTTTTTTCCGTTAATTATAAAACGAAGCATGGTTCTAACTTTGTGAAACCCATGCAGGCCTACGGCACCAGGATTCATGTGTAATAGGTTTAGTTTTTTGTCTGGCATAACTTTTAGTATATGCGAATGGCCACAAATAAAAAGCTTAGGTGGATTTAAAGTAATTGCTTCACGAATGTTTACATTATATTTGTTTGGATAGCCACCAATATGTGTTATCCATACATCTACGCCTTCGCACATAAATCTATTATGTTCTGGGAACTCTATTCGAGCTTTATGGTCGTCTATATTACCATAGACAGCCTTAAGTGGTTTTAATTTTTTTATTTCATCTGTTACTTTTAAGTCTCCAATATCACCAGCATGCCAGACTTCATCAGCTTGTTTTACATGCTTTATTATATGCTCATCAATATGGCTGTGTGTATCAGATAGTAAAAGGATTTTTTTCATATTTATTCTATAAGTAAGATGAAATCTTGTAATTATGTTAATAGGATATTCTAAGGATTAAAAAACAATTATATTTGTACTTCTTAATACAAAAATAAAGCTTTACTTGAGATATTTTATAGAACTTTCGTACAATGGTAGTGCTTATCATGGATGGCAAAACCAACCCAATGCTATTTCTGTACAAGAAGTTTTAGAAAAAGGATTATCGATCTTATTAAAAGAACCAATCTCTACAATGGGTGCTGGTAGGACAGATGCTGGCGTACATGCTAAACAGTTATATGCACATTTTAATACAGAAGCAAATTTAGAGATAGACACTGTAATCTATAAGCTGAATGCTTTGTTACCAAAAGATATTGCGGTTAGTAATATTTTTAGAGTTAAAGAAGAGTCTCATGCACGTTTTGATGCAATTAGTAGAACCTATTTGTATAGAATAGCTTTATCTAAAAATGTTTTTAATTACGAGCAAGCTTATTACTTGAAGCCAAAAATAAATATAGAAAGACTTAATAAAGCAACAAAAATTTTATTTGACTATAAAGATTTTCAATGTTTTTCTAAATCTAATACAGATGTAAAAACGTATCATTGTGATATAATGAAAGCTGAATGGACTATAGTGGATGATGAGCTTCGTTTTACTATTAAGGCCGATAGGTTTTTACGTAATATGGTAAGAGCAATAGTTGGTACTTTAATTAATATAGGTATTGGTAAAGTAGAAATAGAAGAGTTACATACTATTATACAATCTAAAAATAGAGGTAAAGCTGGTTTTTCTGTTCCTGCTCACGCATTATATTTGATAGAAGTTGGGTATCCGGAAAATTTCTTTTTGGAATAAAAAGAGCTAGTTTACAGATAAAAAGATGACTAAAAAAAAAGAAAATATATTCGATGTTACTTTATTTAAGCGCTTGTTTAAATTTACAAAGCCATACAAAGGAGTTTTAGTAGGCGTACTTTTTGCCGTTGTAGCTATAGCTTTATTAAGTGTGTCTATTCCTTATATTTTAAAGCATGCTATAGATAATAATATTAAGTTAGGAAAAGAAGAAGGTTTTTTGTTCTACATACTTTTAATGATAGGAATGTTGTTTTTAGAGACCATTTTTCAGTTTCTCTTTATTTTTTATGCAGCTTGGTTAGGGCAAAGTGTTGTTAAGGATATTAGAGTTAAGTTATTTAATCATATGCTTAAATTTAAAATGAAGTATTATGATAACTCTTCTGTAGGGACTTTAATAACAAGAGCAGTTACAGATATGGAGCGTATTGCAGATATTTTTTCGCAAGGCTTATTTATGATTTCTAGAGATTTAACGGTAATGTTAGTTATCTGTATTATTATGTTAGCCAATAACGTTAAACTGAGTTTAATTGTATTTGTAACTATGCCTATGGTTATTTATGCAACTAAGATATTTCAGAAGTACATGAAAAAAGCTTTCGAAGATGTAAGAACAGAAGTCTCTAACTTAAATTCATTTGTTCAAGAACGTGTTACTGGTATGAAAATACTTCAGTTGTTTACTCGTGAAACAACGGAGCAAAAAAAGTTTAAAGAAATAAATGAAAGACATAAAAAAGGATGGTTAAAAACTATTTGGTACAACTCAATTTTTTTTCCAATTGCAGATTTTTTATCGTCTATAACTTCAGGATTAGTAGTTTGGGCTGGTGGGCTAATGGTTGTTTTATATGATACTGCTACAGTAGGAGAGTTGTTTATGTTTATTATGATGATTCCTAAGCTGTTTAGGCCATTACGACAGATTGCAGATAAATTTAGTTCTCTACAAATGGGAATGGTTGCTGCTAGTCGTGTTTTTAAAATTATAGATACAACATCGCAAATTGATGACGATGGCAAACAAGAAGCTTTAAATTTTAGAGGAGATATTACTTTTAAAGATGTACATTTTAGTTACGTGGAGGATGAGGAAGTCTTAAAAGGAATATCGTTTAATGTAAAAGCAGGAGAAACTATAGCTATTGTTGGAGCAACTGGGGCAGGAAAATCTACGATTATTAATTTATTGAACCGTTTTTATGAAATTAATAATGGAAGTATCTGTATAGATAATAAAGATATTAAAACTGTAACACTAACATCGCTTAGAAGCCAGATAGCAGTAGTTTTACAAGATGTATTTTTGTTTGCAGATACCATTTTAAATAATATAACTTTAAATAATCCAGAAATTACAGAAGATCAAGTTAGGCAAGCTGCCAAGGATATTGGTATAGACGACTTTATTATAAGCCTACCGCAAGGCTATCAATATAACGTGAAAGAACGTGGGGTAATGTTATCTTCTGGACAAAGGCAACTTATTTCTTTTTTAAGAGCTTATGTTACCAACCCAAGTATTTTAATTTTAGATGAAGCAACTTCGTCTGTAGATTCTTACTCAGAACAGTTAATTCAAAATGCAACAGATAAAATAACAAAAGGAAGAACTTCTATTGTAATAGCGCATAGGTTAGCTACAATTCAAAAAGCAGATAAAATTATAGTAATGGATGCAGGTAAAATAGTAGAGCAAGGCACGCACAATGAGTTGTTGCAAAATGAGAATGGATACTATAAAAACTTATACGAAGTACAGTTTTTAAAAGCAGATGTAGCTTAATAATTTAGTGTTAAAAATTAAAGATACGTTATAGATGCCTTTTGCATTTGTTCCATGGCTTCCTTAAACTCATGAATACCTCCATAATACACAAATATTAATATGAGCATGAATACTATTATAGCTAATAAATAGAAAACGGAAAAAACAATTAAAAATAACAATGTTTTTAAGATTATCTTTTTAAGATTTAACGCGTAAAGACGTTTTAAACAATAAGCTGAGTATAAAATTTGAAGCGGTAAAAATATAAAGACAACATTACCCATAGTGAAACCTAAAGTCGCAGAAGTAAGTATTATAATAACTCCAGTAATAGCCATTTGAGAAATGGTATACATGAATACAACTAAAAGCTCTGTATAGTTAAAGGTTTTGTTTTTTAAGAATACAATTTTTCCCATTAATGCATAAGCGGGTAGCAGTAACATCATTACAAAGGAATTATACTCTTGTGTTAATTTCATGATTTTCATAGATAGGCCTATATTGTCCTCACTTGTAAAATCTGAGATGTCTATGGCATCTGGGAAAAAATGCCTTAAAACAAAAACTTGTAACCCAGAAAAAGTAATGGCTATTGCAAAATAGTTTATAGCATTTATATACTTTTTACGTGTACCATTAATATAGCCTCCAATAACAGCTTCTGGAGCTATAAATAATGCAATGAATGTTTGTAGAAACTTGTTATCTAGATTTAAAAACTGTTCATTGAAATCTTCAAATACATGTTTAAATGTAAGTTTATTTCTAATAACCTTTGCACCACAATTATAACAAAAGTTTATATCGTCTTTTAACGAGGTTTTACAATTTTTACAAAGCATTATTAATCTAAATCCTTTTTTATGAGTTCAATAAGTTCTAAATGATCTTTAAATGGTAAAAACTCACCATTTTTAAAGCAGGATATTTGCCCTGTTTCCTCACTAACGGCTAAAGCAATGGCATCTGTTCGTTCTGTAATACCTACTGCAGCTCTATGCCTTAAACCAAAACGCTGAGGTATTCTTTTTTCATTATTAACGGGTAAAATAACACGTGTTGCTTTTACAATGTTATTTTCTATAATAATAGCGCCATCATGTAAAGGGCTGTTTTTAAAGAAGATGCTTTCTATTATAGGCTGTGTAACCTTAATATTCATAGCATCACCAGTATCAACTAAAAAATCTAAACTATTATTACGCTCCAAAACTATTAAAGCACCAGTTTTTGAGGATGCCATTTTATTACAGGCTGCAATAATTGTTTCTATATCTGTTGTAGATGCACCTTCGGTTTTTAAAAACTTTAACTGATTTAAAAATTTACGTCTACTACCTATATTAGCAGAACCTATCATTAATAAGAATTTTCGTAACTCTTGTTGAAAAACAACAATAAGAGCAAACATTCCTACACTAATAAAACCACCAAGAATATTACTTAGTAATTGCATTTGTAGTGCTTCGGTAATTTTCCAAATGACATAAATAATAACGATACCAATAAAAATATTAATAGCTACTGTACCTCGTACTAGTTTATATACATAGTAAAGTAGTAGTGCTACTAATACTACATCAACAATGTCTATCCAACTAAAGTTTAAAATGTTATCGAAAAGTTCTTTCAAGAGAAAAGTGTTTCAGTAAATTTAAAAATTTAAATTAATTAAAGATAAATTCATCTTTACTAATTGTAAAATTAGTAGTGTTTAATTTTAATAGTTCAGACTTAATACTTATATAATCTTGAAACGTTAAGTCTTTATTAAAAGCAAAGAATATTATGTTGTCATCTGTGCCTTCAAGTATGGCGTTAATAGTTTTAGTTAAATCATTTATATTAGTGTTAGTTGTTTTATTATTTGGCGTAATAATGCTAATATCTTTCAATGTGTTAATGTTTATACGTAAATAGGAGTGATTATCTTTTAAATCTACATTCTTGTTATACGAGTAATGTATTTCTGTAAAATCAATGAATCCTAAATTTTTTATAGCAGTGTCATTACAAGTAAAATAATTTTTGGCTTGTTCATTTTTATGCATTTTAGCATTACGCTTTTTATTTTGCAACTTAATAATAGAGGGTAAAGCCTGTTTAAGAGTTAGTCTCTTATCTACATTAATTAACCAATTTGTTGTAATAATTAAATTTTTACTATTTAATTCTACACTATCAGTTTTTGTCTCATCATAAAAAATATAAGCAGGCGATATATCTAAAACCTTTGTAATTTCTGCATTTTGTATTTGGGGAAGTAAAACCTGTTTTTCATTATTACAAGCTATTAAAAAAGTAGAAAAAATAATTAATAATATCTGTTTCATTATTTAAGGTGTTTATATAGTTCTACACATTCAACAGCTTCTTTTACATCATGTACACGTAAAATTTTTGCGCCTTTTTGCAAAGCAACCATATTTAAAGCTGTAGTGCCATTTAAAGCTTCAGCTGGTGTTGTATTTAATGTTTTATAAATCATAGATTTTCTAGAGACACCAACTAATAAAGGTAAACCAGCTATTTTAAAACTTCCAAGACCATTTAATAATTCAAAGTTTTGTTCCTGTGTTTTAGCAAAACCAAAACCAGGATCTAAAATCATGTCTTTTATACCTAGTTGTCTCGCTTCTGCGATGCGTTCAGAAAAATAAAAGAGGATTGTTTTAAAAATATCGTTATAGTTTGTTAACTGTTGCATGTTTTGTGGTGTGCCTCTCATGTGCATCATAATATAAGGCACATTGAGTTTTGCAACAGTAGTTAACATATTTATATCTAGT
>NZ_JBSHNS010000316.1:0-674 GCF_053601635.1 Pontimicrobium sp. MEBiC01747 | reverse complement strand
CAAATATAACTTGATCATTTGTACCTAATATGTTGTTTTTAGGATCTATAACTTGTACATAGAATTCTTTGTCACCTGTTTCTACTAATCTGTTTTTAGCTACTGTAAAACATATTCTAAGTTTATCGCTTCGTTTTGCTCTCTCTGTAGGTATTAATTTTCCAGATGTGCGCTCAATTACACCAAAGCCTTTTAAATTAACAGCATTAAGTACAGAGGCATTTTCTACAACATCTGCAAGCGCGGTATTTTGTACTAAAAGAGAATCTGTAAACATAACACGCTCTTCTAATTGTACTTTTGTACTGTCTAGCGTTGTTGCTAATAACTGATTTTCTACTTTAAGCTTATCATTTTCTTCAAGTAAAACATCCATTTCTTTTTGAAGTGATAAATATTTCTTTTTATATCTCCATAAGCTTTTAATATTTGCTTCAGATACACTCAAAGAATCTATTAAACCTTGAATACGCTCTTTTGCATCAATTAAATTTTGGTTAACAATATCACTTTCATTTATTGCTGTTTCATATTTTGCATTCATGGCAGTAAGATCTTTCAATACTGCTGCTTTTTCTTCAGTAAGTTGTAGTTTAGTTTCATCAAGTTTATCATTTTTTTTCATTAATGAATAAGAAAAGGCTCCAGCTCCAATAAATAGAGCTATCGCTATA
>NZ_JBSHNS010000315.1:0-14396 GCF_053601635.1 Pontimicrobium sp. MEBiC01747 | reverse complement strand
TTGTGCAACGGTTACCGGTGTTGGCACTAGTTTTTTATTACTTTTTCAATTTGTGCATTTAATCTCTTTTTGCCTCTAATAAAATCAAACATTGGCCATTCAAGATATGAATCATAATCAAATTCTTCAAGTTTATATGACTGCTCAATTAATTCTAGTAAATCTTTATCGCTTTTATTTGATAGAATTCCGTGTGCAAGTTTAAATAAGGGCAATGAAGTTCCTACTTTGATAGTTTTTAGAACCTTATTCAACTCAGTCGTCTTTTTTTGTTTCTTTAATGCAATACACATATTAAATTTTGCTCGCAACATATAATCTTCTTGTTCTTCATTTCTAGGTTCTATTTGTTGCATAAATAAAGTCAAGTTATTGCAAAAATCAAGCTCATTTTCAATCAAACTATCGAAAGATTCATCAAGCATATCTCTAATTGCTTCTGTTGCTTTTTCTCCATCCCAATTTCCCCAACAATCATATGCTAATAGCAAACCTGAAATTTTAATTTCTCTAAATACTTTTTGAAAGTATTCTTTGTTAACTCTTATTTTATCTCCAACTTTTTTGTTTTCAGGATTATTCGTTCTGGATAAGTACTTCTTATTTACTATTGAAGCGTTATGAACTATAATGTGTCGCCTTTCTCTACACTCATTAATTATATCCCAGTTTATAATATCTTCATTTAGATTTATATTGAGTTTAGATTTGAAATGTTTTAAAATTGAATCGAATGACATTTCAATTAACATTGTTTCTACTTCTTTGAAAATAATGTGCTTTTCAAGTTCTTCTATAGTTTCGTATTCGTCTATTTCTTGAAGTGAAACTTTAAATTCCTTAGAATTAAGTGTTTCTTTAAACTTACTATAATGATATGTAAGTAAATCAGCCATTAAATACTCGAAATAATTATTAAGCATTAAAAATGAACTTGAAGATAGTATTTGAAAATTTTGCGCGGATAATTTTGGCTTTTTTCTCAGTTTTTTTGCTATCGCTAATAGTTTCTCTTCAGATATAGATGAGCTGTTTTCTTTAGGCTTTTCATCGGTATTCTCTTTCTCTTTATCTTCATCGACATCCACGCCTAAGTCTTTAAGTAGTTCTTTCGTGAATTCATAGGAACTATCCATTGCTTCTTGGTCTTCAATTTCAGCGATACCGCCGAACTTGTTGAAAAAAAATTTAACACTGTGTAAATTATCTTTAAATGCTTGAAGAATATTTTCAACAGAATCTTTACTTTTCTTGGTCTTTGACTCTGGTTGTTCTTTTTTTTGTTCAGATGTACTTTTCTTTTTCGCCATTTATTTTTCAAATTAGTGCCAACGTTATTATATAAGTACCTACTCAAAAAAGTACTGATAACCGCCTTAAAATAGGAGGTTATCAGTACTTATTGTGTTTTTTAACATAACCAGTAAATGGGGGGGTATGCGTACCTTTTAATAATTATTTAAAGATCTAACTTTTATTAGACCTATACAATACGTATATCTACGTATATTTTTAAAACGTTGTGCAATATAAGTTGCTTGTAAATAATATTCTTACGGTAATCCGTAAAACAAAAAACACTCCTGTTACAGAAGTGTTTTTTATACATTTTATAAGTAAAATTAAATCAAGGCTTATCCGCTTTATCGTCAAAACGTACCATTTGCGAGTGCGAGGGTTTGCCTTTAGAATCTATAAAAAAGAGCATGTAATACCCAGGAGGAATCAATTCGTCTTTCATATTTGGTGTACTAAAGCTTACGGTGTTACCATTAATACTATTAATATCTAGGTTAGCATAAAATTGTCCGTTATCCCAGTTATGGGTAAAAGAAGCCAATTTTAATAAGACAACTTCTGGCTTTTTACTGCCTTTTTGCTTCGGTAAACCGTTTACAGTCATGCCATAATCTTGTTTACTTGCTAAAAGGTAATACGGTTTGTTACCATACTCGGCTTTAAATTGGGTTCTAGATTGGGTTCTACGTTGCATACCTGTTATTGTTACAATTCTAGTAGAATCTATATGTGTGTATGGCGGTGAGAATATCTCGGCAGTCCAGTTTTCGGTAGGTGTGGTTTGCATTCCTTTTTGTGCCTTAGCCATTTGCCCATCTCTGTAAAAATAAGTGTCTATATCTATTAAATCTAAATTGGGTTTAGGCTGTCCGTTTCTATGTTGTTGGTCTGGATTTGGGAAAATTTTTTGTACCGATGCTCTGGCGCTATTTCCTCCAGATACCCACACACGTCCATTGGGTAATAATAAAGCTGCATTATGGTATAAACGCGGTTCTACCGCGGCACTCATACGTTTTTTAGTATAGTCTACAAACTTGCCGTTAACATCGTAATTGGGGGTTAATAAAATAGGGTAGAAGACAGGACCATAAAAATCGTAATTACCTCCATTAATAATTAATACTTGTTTGGTTGGTAATATAATAGCGGTTAGCATGGTACGGTCGGCTTCTATTTCTGTTCCAAGAAAATCATCGTCTTGTGTCCATTTTTGCTCTTTTAAAATGCCTTCGTTAAACCAAAATTGCTCACGTTTTCTACTCCCGCGCCCACCAGCAAAATGTGTTGGGCTTTTGGCATCTAACGGTAACATGGTACCTGGAGAAGTCGGTTGCCCGCCATAAATGGTAATATTATCTGTATTGGGGTCGTTGTAAGAGGTGCCATAAGAAGAAATAAAATCGGTTCTGTCTGGGCCATAATTAAAAGATACTTTAGGGTTTTTTGCATTGCCAGCGATATCCATATAATAGGTTTTCTTTGTTTTTCGCATGTATGCAGCATCCGATGTTCGTAAGCTTACCCAATCGCCTTCTCTTGTTAAGTATATTTTATTTTCGGATACTAAATAGTTATTTGGATAGAGTTTAAAAGTATCATATTTATTATCTTCTTTACATTCTGGGCCACAATCGCAAGGTAATGGAAAGTCGTTGTCACCGGAAAGTGATTCCCAATAGGCATGAAATTCGACATCGTCGCACACTGTAGGTACAAAATCTGGATTAATTAAGGTGGTGAACGGACTGTTCTTCATTTTTTCTACGTTAATAGCAGTCCAAGCGTCTTGAGGTTTTTCAAAAGAAAAAGCATAAGGGTTAAAAAACTCTATATATGGATTGATTTGAAAGCGATACATTTTAGGAAAGTCTTTATCGAAACCAACAAAACCACTAAAAATGGTAAAACGGCCATCTAATAACGGTACAATGGTTGGATACCAACGCCCACGTTTCATAAACCCTGAAAACTTCCAAGGATAATGTTTGTCGTCTACTTTAGGCATAATGCGCCAGTCTACAGTGGTCCAATCGACCTTTAATTCTTGTTTCCAATCAAAAATATACGAACTGTTGGTTCCTGTTCTATATGGAAAATAATAT
This sequence comes from Pontimicrobium sp. MEBiC01747, assembly GCF_053601635.1. Lineage (NCBI taxonomy): Bacteria > Pseudomonadati > Bacteroidota > Flavobacteriia > Flavobacteriales > Flavobacteriaceae > Pontimicrobium > Pontimicrobium sp. MEBiC01747. Next base: position 10,992 of record NZ_JBSHNS010000315.1, on the reverse strand, counting down.
TGCGTACCACCTACAAATAAAGGGTTTCCATCTGGTAATTGTAAGTGTGCGCTACAGAAAAGATCGCTTGGTACAAAGTGCTTTTTACTTTTAGGATCTTGCATTGGCAATGGGTGTGGTATTCTATAGAAAGAACTGTCTGCTGGATCGTAAATGGCAGTATTATTTACGAGGTCGTAATATTGCTTTTTTCTAACGTTTATCCAGTTTTCACGCATTTCTGGAGTCATTTTTTTGGGCTCAACGGTATTCCTAAATGGATCGTCATATAAATTGAATAGTCCCATTGCTGGCGCTGGAGGGTCGTAGTTTGGATAATATTCTATGTTTTTAAGATTACGCCAGCTACTTCCACTAGACATTAATATTTTTCCAGAGGGTAGCATAACATTGTGTACGGTTTGCATACCCAGAATACGACCAATGGCTGCACCTTTATCGTCTGGAATAACCGTTTTCCAACTGCCATATTCTCTTTCGTCGGCATCGATACTTGTTTTTCTTTGCGATTCCATTTTATTTAAAAAGCTAGAGTCCATTACCATACCATGGTATTTGTCTTTATTGTTATCATCATGGTTGTGATGGTCATGATTCATAATCTGTGCTGTTGCATTATATGCAAATACAAAACAGAATAGCAAAAGAAGGTTAAACTTCATTTTTGGGATGCGTAACATTGTGTCCATAATTGTTGGGTGGTTAGTGGTTTATATAATTGGGTTTAATAAAAAATTGGTGTAGGGTGTTACCAAAACGCCTATAGTTATACACATAGACATAATGGTTGTAGGGAATACAACGAAGTTAGGCGTTTTAATTTATAAAGAAACAGGTAGAATTACCTGTTTTTATAACTAAGGTGTTTTTATTGTGTAATAAAAAAGAAGTCGCTTTAATTAAAGCGACTTCTTTTAGGTAAAGCTTATTTTAACTTTTATTGGTATATACAGTTACGTGTATTGCTTCCTGTAGTAATAATTTCTACAAGGTTGCCCAAGGCATAGGGTACTGCAAAACAGTTACGAAGTGGATCGCGTTTGTCTTTTTTTGAATGTTTAAAACCAATAGTGTGGGTGTATTCGTGAAATATATGTGCGGCGAGTTTGCCATGAGACATCTTTAAAAAATCTTTTTTGTAGGTATAAATTTTTCCTCCTTTTCTATAGCCAACTACAGAGCCGCCTGAGCCTTTTTTTAAAACTAAGTTAAGTTTTATAATGGTGTTTTCTCCTTCTGTTGCATGTCCAGCCATTACTTTATCGTAAATTTCTTTATTGGTATAATGTTTTAATTCTGTTCTTTGTCTCTTTATATATTTTATAAAATGAAAGGTGCCACCTTCTGTTTTATCAGATTTAAAATTAAGAACTTTATCTTTAAATTCTTGTTCATTTAAAGTACTCTCTAAAAGTGTTAACGCTTTTGTTAGCTTTTCTAAATTTTCGCCTTCGTAACGTTTATGCGATTCTAATTTTATTTTTAGCATGATTATATATGTTTTAAGAAGTAAAGTCTAAATCTTTTAATGGTACAGGTTTCCATGTTTCGTTAAGTGAGTCTCTGCATGCCATAGCTAAGTCTAAAGCCATTTTTTGAAGTATATCTTTTGAAAACGTAGCATCGTCTAGCTTCATATTTTTTAATAGGTCGCCGTAATTTATCATTGCATTTACAACGCCTTGATTTTCTATAATAGCCAATTGGCCGTAAAATAATGTCCAGAACGTTTTTCGTTCTTCTACAGAATTATCTATGCTTTCAAGAATAGCAATTTTAGATGCTATTTCTGTAACTTTAAAGTATAGTTGTTTACGTTCTTCCCAAATTTGTTTTCGGTAATCTTGATTTTTTTTATCCCAGTATTGATATATTCCAATGCTTATAGTTACTATGGTAATTATAAAGGGAATAATGGTATATAGTTCTTTCATTATAACTAATTTCTAGACTGTAGTATTATATTTTTCCTAACTGTACAGCTTCTTGCATCGCTTTATAGCGTTTTTTCCATTCAGATCGATTTTTGTTTAAATGGTCATCTATATGTACTGGGTCTTTGGTATTGAATTTTCCTCCCCAGCGTAAACCAGCATCATTAATAATTGCAGTAAGAAATTGTTTAACTGGAGCAGGAACATTAGGGTACTTTGTGAGTACTTTAGAGTTTGCTAATTTATTACCATATTTTACATTCATATCTATACCATGACCCGCTAAATGATTAGAAAATGTGGCAGGCTTTACTATAGCGCCTTGTACGTTTGTTGTAGTCCTAAACGAGCTAGTTACGTATATATAAACATCTGCCTGTTTAGCATAGGTATTTACTTTTTCTAAGGCTGGAACAAATTCTACATCTGCACGGCATGGTTTTCCTATAAACCTGGAGCCTTGGTATAATACTAAAGGTGATTTTTTGCTGGGTAAATTATTATTTGCTAAGTCGCTCCATTTACTACCGTAAAACTTATTAATGTCTTTTAGAAATAAGTTAATTAATGGGCGAGATAACCAATCGCCATCTGAATCTATATTGTTATCTTTTGCATAAGTAACGACAGCTTTACGTGTGCTATTGCCATAAAGACCATCTGCACCAAATTTTAAAAAGTTAAGCTCTTTACCATAACCAATAGTATTTAATAATACTTGTATGGCGCTAATACTCATGCGAGTGCCTTTAGAAATGTATTTTCGGGTTCTTAAATCGGATTTATGAATTGACCATAACACATACATTTCTGGAAGAAAGTCATGACGTTGTAATATTAATTTTGCCAAGGTATTAGATACCGATTTTCCATTACTGGAATGATTATTTTTTTTAGCAAAAGCGGCTACTGCTGCCGCAGTTGCTTTTCCGTAATCGCCATCGGCTTGGTAGTTATCCCATTTTAATTCTTTTCTAAAACCTAGCTCGAATAATGTGCGTTGTAAATCGGTTACTAAAGTTTTATCTGGTGATTTTATAAATAGAGCTCTGCTAATATCACCTTTTTTTACAGCAGCTTCTATAAGATTTGAACATTCCATGTTAACGTATATTGATTTTTAGCACGATTAAATTACGTATTTTTTTTGATGAACTCGTCTTGTCTTTTTCTATTTCCTAAAAAATGACTCAGATTTGCCTATATTTCGTTGCTTTTTTATTTGTAGCTTATGGCTATGACTTTCAAAAAGTGTCATATTTGTACAAATTTTAACTCATTTTCGGTTAAAAACGGAAAGTCAGGATGTGTTCGATGTTAAAATTATAGAGTAGCGGTATTTAATAATAAAGGGCTACTTAAATACAATGTTTAAGTAGCCCTTTATGCTTGCGGAAAATAGATCTTTAATTTTTTGTCGCTGCTTTATATGCTTCTATACCTCCAACAACAGGTAAGGTAATACTTGTTTTATCTAACTTTAAAGTTAATTCTGTTCCTGGTTTTGGGTGTAGTGTAAAATCTTTATCGCTAGAGAAGACCATAAATCCAATTTTTTGTCCTTTTGGTATAATTTGATCATCTGGATTTAAATCGAAATTTACGGTGTAAAATTTACCTTTTTCTAATGGTTCGCTTTCTGTTAACGACTTGTAGTTTTGAGGATCTGCCCATCCACGAGTAATAATATCGTCATTAATTTTTCCATCTGTCCAAGGTAATGCTACCATCCAAACCGATAAGTTTGCTGCTGGTTTACTACTAGATAATGTAATACTTACTTTTGTAGTTCCAGATAAATGTAAATCTTTAGTTAATGTAGGTGTTGCATATATTAAGCGATGATTAGAATTTTCTACTTTTGCGTGGTCTTTTCCAGAAATTGAAAAATCATCAATCAAAGTTTCTTTACCTTGCTTTTTTGCTTTGTTTAGTTGTAATGTACCTGCAGTTTGTCCCCCTTTTGTTAAATATAAAGTAACATCCTTAGCTTCAGGATTAGGGTAGTCTGCATAGGCTGTAGGTTCTTTCATGTTGTCATTTTCTCTAACAATCCATGCACGTGCATCTTTCTCTACATTATTTTCTACACCATGTAAGTAACGTGTAAACCAACGGTTCATTAAGGTCATTGGAGGCGGTCCACCATGCCCATGTTGGTGATAATAGATTTGAGAAGGAATTCCTTGTTTTTTTGCTTGTTGGTAGATACGGTTACTATGCTCTGGCATAACATTCCAATCGTTAAATCCATGAGACATTAATAAAGCTGCTTTCATAGGCTTCATTTGTGTTAAGTAATCACGTTTTGCCCAAAAGGCGTTAAGGTCCCCTGTTTGTCTGTCCATACCGTTTTTCATTTCGGTATCTCTTACTCTTTTATTGTTTCCTGGGCGCTTTGCTTCGTCTCCACTGTGTACAAAATCGTATAATACATCGATATCTTCTCCTAAATAGCCTCCTGGAGAACGCACTAATCCGTTAGAACGGTAATAGTGGTAATACGATGTGTTAGGTGCTACAGGAATAATGGCTTCTAAACCTTCTACGCCTGTTGTAGCGGCAGCTAGTGGTAGTGTACCTTCGTAAGATGTTCCTGTCATACCTACTTTTCCTGTAGACCAGAATGCTGTTACAGGCTCGCCACCTTCTCGTTCTGTATAACCTTTTGCTCTACCACATAGCCAATCTATAACTGTTTTTGGAGCTAAGGCTTCGTTAGCGCCTCCAATTGTTGGAGCACCATCTGATAGACCTGTTCCTGGAGATGATGAGTGTACTACAATATAACCTCTAGGTACCCAGCTTCTAATATGTGCGTTTGATATAATTGGACGTTTACCTCTTCTGGTTACTTCTGGGTGTACGCGTTCTTTTCCTATGTCTCCAAGTTCGTGTTCTACATCCCACATAACACCTGGTAAGTCTCCTGCTACACCAGCAAAATAAGGGCTAGAACCGTAAACCACAGGTAGTTTTAATCCTTCGGTGTCTGTTTGTTTTGGGCGTGTTACTGCTACATGCATACGGTCTGGTTTACCGTCTTTGTCTGAGTCGAAGGTTGTCTCTACCCAAAGGTCATGCCTTATCCAATCTTTTGGGTTGCTAAAACCTTCTACAATTTGTGCTTCTCCGTTTTCAAAAACGGGTACTGTTTTTGCCGTTTCTTGTGCAGAAACAGTAGTTATTAGAGTTGTTAATACTACAGCACTAAAAACTGATTTTAAAGATGTTATCATAAAATATTAAATTCTATTTTAGTTTGAAGGGAAAGTTAATGGTTTTTTACAATACTTTCAATAGAATGATTGGCTTTAATAAAGTGTTAACATTTATTTGTCGTTATATGGGCAGGATTGAAAATAAGTTTGAAGGTTAAATTTACGGTCTTCAAATTGCTTTTCTAGTATTTTAAATTGTTTAATACGGTCTATTCTAAAGGCCCTGTAATCTCCTCTTAAATGACACCATGCTATTAAAATCCATTTGTTTTGAGTGGCGTATAAGGCATAGGGTTCTATAGTTCTAAATGTAATTACAGTATCATTTACTTTTTGGTAATTAATTTCTGTATAATTAAGGTTTGTTATGGCTAATTGAATTTCGGATAATGCATGACTTTGAATGTTTTCGTAGTTACTATTAAAGACAACGATATTATTGTCTAAACGCTCGCTCTTTTCTTGAATATAAGATTTAAATACCGATTTTATTTTGGTAAAAGCATCGTCGAAATCTTTTGAAAATGAGGTGTCGTTGGTTTGGTTTACTAGGTTTTGTGCTGTAATTAAAGCATTAGCTTCCTTCTCGGTAAACTGTACAGGAGATACGGTATAACCTTCCATAAGCGAATAGCCTCGTCCTTCTATTGTAACAACGGGAACACCTGCTTCTTCTAATTTTCTTATATCTCTATATATGGTACGAACGCTTACATTAAATTTTTCGGCAAGTGTTGTGGCTGTTAATAGTCGCTTAGACTTTAGCAGAGTTAAAATGGATATTAATCGAGATAATTGCGACATAATTGTAAACAAAGATAGCGAACCGTTTAAAGGATTCACTATCTCTTTATATTTAACATGAACGAGATACAAGAAGAATTGACGTTAATCTGAGTGATTTTTCTCCGTTTTACTACTAAAAACCACTCCATTTGACGGTTTTTTATAACTAAATCCTTTATGCGGAGTCCACGTTATTTTAGATTATTCCATAGAATGAAGCGCTACACGGTTTCCTTCTGTATCTATAAATTGAGCGATGAATCCATCTTCTCCAATATCTGTTTTTGGCATTAGTATTTTACCACCTGAAGCTTCTACACGATTTAAAGGTTCACTTAAATTATCTCCACCATTTAAATAAATGGTACTACCTTCTGTTGTTGGAATTTGTCCTTCGGCTTCAATAATAGCACCTCCAATGCCATTTTTATCTTCTTTATGTGAAAACACACCATATTTAGTATTTTGCTCTGGCATGTGGTGATCTGTAATTTTAGAATCTAAAACAGACATGTAAAATTGCTTTGCTCTCTCATAATTGGTTACTGGAATTTCGAACCAGTTAATTGCATTTGTCATTGTAATTGATTTTTTATTTGTTAAACATGATGAACTCGTTTAAACTTTTTCAATTTGCTGAAAAATCAACCTTTTTTAGCTCTATTTTTGCCTTTTTCTTCTCTCATAGATATACTATGCGATTCAAAAAAATCTTCAACAGAACTGAAAGTCTTTAATTTTCGCTTAAACTCAAAAAGCTTAAACGAGTTCAATGCAAAATTATGAGACAGAGTGTCTAAGTATGTCAGGGGTAAAAAATAACCTCTATTTTATTTCCAAAGGGTTTTAAATTGCTCGCAAACAATAATCATGTCTTGGGTTGGCGATTCGCCTTCTGGAGCCATTTCTCTAGTGTAATAGTCCCAATGTACGCGTTTCCAATAGGCTAAAGATTTATCGCCTTCGCCTTCTATAGCTGCAAATTCTTCGGTGACCTCATTATAAGGTACTAAATCTATTTTTGTGGTTTCAATAATGGCTTTTGCTTTGCCTTCCCAGTTAGTTACAATATAAATGTTGCCTACTTCGGGTAAGGCTTCATTATGTTTTTTAAACCACCATAAAGAGGTTGCTGTTGCTCTTTTAATACCTTGTACAACTAAATTAGCACAGTAGTCCGCATCTTTTTTGTTGTCGCAGAAATACCAAGATTCTGGTAGGTTTTCTTGCTTGTATTTTGGATGTTTTTGTGAAAAGGCCTTCCACATAGCTGTAATTGATTGGTCTACTGTTGTTGTCATTATTTAGATTGTATTTGTAAACTAGATTTTAGATGTGATTGGTAGATGAACAATGGTAAGCTAATAAGTATTAATGACCCTAACGCAGTAACACAGAAAATGTTTGCCAGCGGCCAATGCATTATTTTAAATAATATACCTATTAATAATAGTGCTATCATAGCAAACGTGATAACAAAAGATGCTTTTCTTGCTTTTAGCATTTTTTTTGCTCTAAGTGTATAATCTGTTTCTTTTTGAATTCGCTTCATTTTATCATAACCTCCAAATTCATTAACTATTTTTTTATAGACCATTTTAAAATCTTGTGAGTTATTTGCTTCAAAGGCAGAGCATATATGGTCTATAATATCGTCTTTTAATTCTATGGAAGTAATCCCATTTGCTGTAAGGTTTTTAGAAATATAGTCAATTTGTTTATCTGTTATATTCATTTTGCTAAAGCTTGAGGATTAAATATTAAAGTTAGTGTTTCAATAAAATCATTAATTTCATTGGTCTTTTCTGTAATAACTTCTTTTCCTGTTGCGGTTACTGAGTAGTATTTTCTAACCCGTTTGCCTATGTATACTTTCTCTGTTTCTAAAACCCCTTGGTGTTCTAGACGATGCAAAATAGGGTAGAGGGCGCCTTCCGAAATGTCTATTTTACCTTCGGTTAATGCTTTTACTTTTTGTGTTATTTCATAACCATACATTTTATCGCTCTCACTTAATAGCTTTAAAATAATGGGTTGTAACGTGCCTTTTGTTAATTCTTTACTATACATACTGTAAATATACATTTTATTAAAATGTATTAAAAGTAAATATGAGTTATTTTTAAAATTTCTCTTCGCTTTACGGTTTACCGTAAGTTTAATAGTAATGGACACTTTATATTGTACTTGTTCTAACTGCGCTAAAATATACGTAGATATACGTATTGTGTAGGTGTGGGGAAAGTTGGAACTTTAGAGTGTTATAAAAAGGTATGCATAAACATTTTATGAGTATTGTTATACTAATCGTTTTGTATAAGACTAAAAAAATCGAACTATAAATGATATTTTCTACTGAATTTAATATTGAAAGAACAAAAAATGATGATTGGTTTGATCCAATTTTATCAACGGATACAAAATTATTTATTGACCCATTTTTAGTTTTCGATGCTGACCATAATTCTTTTAATAACACCCACAAAAAGACGATTGATTTTTTCAATTTAGCATTTGAAATTGCTTCAGTTTCAAAACCTAATAAAACAGACATTAGATATAGACAACTTTTAAGTATGATGAAATTTCCAGAAGTCGAAGAAGTTTGCTTGGGCTATGCCTCAAGAGGAACTAGTGGTTCAGGCTCTGGTGGTGGGTTTTCAAAAATGATAGTTGATTCAATATTTGAATCAATTAAACTTGGTATATCTAATTTGAATCATTTTGAAGAGATTGGATTATTTAACGAAGGATTTGGATGCGACCGAATTAGTGATATGACTGCAACTTTATTAAAAAAAGATATAATTACATATACGCAAGAAATTTGTAAGCAACATAAAGTTCCCACTACAAAAATTAAGATAAGTCAGTATGAGTTTGACTCAAAATTTAAGAGATGGAAAGATAAAGAAGTTGACTTACCGTTAAATCCATACACAAAAAAGGGGGTTTTACTTGTGCCAAAGAGATTCCTGAGAGAATTACCAACGATAAGTACAGATGAATTTTTTGATTATTGTTGGTCTAATATGAATGAGGAATTGAGAGACCAATATGGTATTGAAATAAAAAGCAAAGTAAAGAAATCAGACATTATCCAAATAGCTCGTCAAAATAGAGAATGGATTTCTAAATACAAAGCTTATCGTGATGAAAAAGGTTCAAAATCTTATGATATAGAGAAAGATCCAAAAGGATACTATAAATGGGTAATTGATACTCTAGATTATGTCAAAGAAAATGGATATAAATTTACTGTTCCCAAAAATCAAAATGGTTTTGATAAATTCACTAAAGAAGTCATTGAGCAATATGAGCATTTTATAGAAGATAATTCTGGATATAAGTTGTTATGGGATGATAAAGGTAGAAGGTCTAAAAGTGAAGAAGCTTCACAATTAATATTTACCGGAATTGTTAAACACTATTGTAAGGCTAACAATATAGATTTAAATAGAGAAGTTAATTTAGGAAGAGGTCCAGTGGATTTTAAATTTTCATCTGGTTATGAAAATAGAGCATTGATTGAAGTAAAGCTTGCAAAAAATTCAAAATTTTGGAATGGACTTGAAAAACAGCTTATAAAATACCTAAAAGTAGAAGATATTAAAAAAGGTGTGTTTTTAGTAATTTGTTACAATGATAAGGATTTAAAGAAAGTATCTAACATAGAAAAAATAACTGAAGAAGTTGGAAAAAAAAATAATGTTGATTTAAAAGTAGTTATTATAGATGCATCATTTGGAAAACCATCTGCTTCAAAACTTTAAGTAAAGTATAGGGTAAGCTGTTCCTTACCGATACCAAACAAAGCTAAGTGCTAGTTATAAATGGTCGCTCAATTGATGTTGTGTATACAAGACAAAATTTATACTTACTAAAATGAATATAAGACTAATCAAAATTTCAAAAAACAAAATTTACTTCACAAACGAATTTTGGATTAGTATGAATCATACTAATTTTCCAGAAGGAAGTATATCATTTAGACATCATTTAGATACTTATTTAAAAGTTGAATTATTACACTATGACTTACATAAAAAAGATTTAGAAATAAGAATTATTGATTATAAACCAGAAATTATTGAATCATTCAATGAGCAAAAGCTTAAAAAAACAATAAATCGATTAATATTTAGAGATTTAGAATGGAATAAACTTCAGAAACTTTTAAGTCATTTTTTGGTTAGCTTACCTAAAGAAATGCCCGAAGCTTTTGGAAAACAGAAGGTATACAATAATACTGAACAAGAAAAGATTAAAGAGTATACTAAAATTGAGTCAAAGTATAAAATAGAACATGAAGTAGATCAAAAAGAGTCTGAGGAAATAATTCGAGAACTAGATTTTGATGTTAATTTTTCTGATGTTGAGTTTAATGATGGATATGTTTTAGTCATTAAAATTTTTACCTTTTTAGAACAGCCAATAGAATTTAAAATTAATAATGATTTAATCCGTTCTGAATATAATTATATAAAAGATTATTTTTCAAATTATTTTAAGCGAGATACTTTTACAGTTTCAGCTACAATAAAAATTAAAGGAAAAGAAGTGTTGAGTTTCGATTGTCAATCTAAAACAATCCAAAACATTAATGAAAAAATTATTGACGATGTAAAGAGCAATAGAGTTCTTAATATAACTCGGGTTGAAAAAAATAATGAGATAGAAAAAAATATATTTACAGCTAATGAAATCCTGTCAAAACTTGATAGTTCTTCAAATGTTTTCGCTCAGACCGAATTTGACATTTTAATGACATTAATTGAATCGAAATCACCTAGAAATGTAAAACAATTAATCTACTTATCAGGGAAAAAACATGAAAGCACTAAAAAAATTAGATTTACATTACATCCTCTTTTTGGATTTATATTCTTTATTTCAGGAAATAACAAAAATCACATTTGTTGGGAGCTTTTAAACTCTCATGCAACCTACGTTTGGAGTTTTGATAAAAGAAAACCTATTGAATCTCAAATAGAACTATCCGAATCAAGTATAAATACGATTAGAAAAATTGGTAGAAAAAAATATAGAAC
>NZ_JBSHNS010000314.1:0-1715 GCF_053601635.1 Pontimicrobium sp. MEBiC01747 | reverse complement strand
GTAGTCAACATCCAGAAGAACAGCAAGAAATTATAGATAGAGTTATAAACAAAAGCTTAAAACTATTATATGTCGCCCCCGAAAGCTTAGGCGGTTTAGAGAACTTACTCAACGAACAGTACATTAGCTGTGTGGCTATAGACGAAGCCCATTGCATCTCGTCTTGGGGACACGATTTTAGACCATCGTACCAACAATTAGGTTTTTTAAAACGTCAATTACCCAATACCCCAATAATAGCACTAACAGCAACAGCAGACAAAGCAACTCGACAAGATATTGTAGACCAATTACAAATTCCTGATGCAGATCAGTTTATCTCGTCTTTCGATCGTAAAAATATAGAGCTAGAAGTCCGCCCTGCCGATGGTAGAGCTAACCAAATTGTACGTTTTATAAAGCAAAGACCAAACGAAGCTGGTATAGTGTATTGCTTAAGTAGAAAGAATACTGAGCAAATAGCTAAAAAATTAAACCAAAACGGTATTAATACAGATGCCTATCATGCTGGCTTAAGTTTTGAAGACCGTTCTAGAATACAAGAAGATTTTATTTTCGATAAAACACAGGTCGTTTGTGCTACCGTTGCCTTTGGTATGGGTATAGATAAATCTAACGTGCGTTGGGTAATACACCATAATATGCCTAAAAACATAGAAGGTTATTATCAAGAAATTGGCCGTGGCGGAAGAGATGGCTTAAAAGCGCACGCTTTATTATTTCATAGTTATGCCGATGTAATACAATTGCGAAAATTTGCTTCAGGAGCCTCAAACGAAGAGGTGCAGATAGCAAAACTAGACCGTATGAAACAGTTTAGTGAAGCAACGACTTGTAGACGCAAAATTCTGTTAAGTTACTTTGGGGAGTTATTATCTGAAAACTGTGGCAATTGCGATGTATGCAAAAACCCTCCAAAGTTCTTTGATGGTACTATTATTGCGCAAAAAGCATTATCAACTATAACGCGAGTTAAACAACAAGAAGCCACAGGGACCATTATAGATATATTACGAGGTGCTAGAAATGCTAATGTTTTAGAAAAAGGCTATGATGCAATAAAAACCTTTGGTATTGGTAATGATATTTCTTGGAAAGACTGGCAACATTATATTATACAATTAATAAATCAAGGGGTTTGTGAAATCGCTTTTCATAAAAATAATGCGCTTCAACTTACAGACTTTTCAAACAAAGTGCTCTTTAAGGGCTTAAAAGTGCATCTTACTTACCCTATTGAAACTAAAGAACAAGAAAAAGCGGTAGCAAAACCTAAAACAAAACGTACACCAACCAATAGTTTATTTGAGCGTTTACGACAATTGCGCTACCGTATTTCTCTAGAAGAAAACCTTCCCGCATACCTTATATTCAACGATGCTGCACTAAAAGAAATGGAACGTGTTCGCCCTATGAGCGAAAGTGAGTTTTTAACCATTTCTGGAGTTGGGCAACGAAAAATGGAAGTCTATGGCGATGAGTTTATTGCAGAAATATTAGATTTTATGGGGTCTAAAATAAAGAAACCCAAAAAAACAGATACACATATCCTTACATATAACTTATATAAAAAAGGATTTTCTATTGAAGAAATCTCTATTCAAAGACAATTAAAAACACCTACTATCTACTCGCACATAGCCAAATTGTATTTAGATGGTAAAGACATTAATATTTTCGATTTCATTTCAAAAAGCGATGTTGAAGCTGTACAT
>NZ_JBSHNS010000313.1:0-360 GCF_053601635.1 Pontimicrobium sp. MEBiC01747 | reverse complement strand
CAGATTTAATATTATGCGTGGTGGAATTTTTGATAATAATTATACTATAGAGAAATGGGACTTTAAAAATTATATCTCTAAAGCGAACAAAAAAGTGGCACGAAATAACGAACAAGTTATAGAGCAACTTTCTAAACAGTTTTCGTTATTTAAGCTTAAAGAAATAGCTTTAAATACAGAAGATAAAAACTTTCGCCGCTTATGCTTAGAGTATATGCCATTAAAATTTAGTCGTCGTCATGGAGATCCTAGCCGCCCTTGGAATAAGTTTTCAATAAACACACGTAATGAAGATGGATCAAAAATATTAGATTATGAAGGTAATTGGCGAGATATATTTCAAAATTGGGAAGCTTTAGC
>NZ_JBSHNS010000312.1:0-1614 GCF_053601635.1 Pontimicrobium sp. MEBiC01747 | reverse complement strand
ACGTTGTATTCGTTATCTAGGCGCTATAATTTAACAGTACAAGAACTTAAAGATTTAAATAGTTTAGAAAATAATGATTTGTTTGAAGGACAGGCATTATTTGTAAAACCCTTACCAAAAGATTAATAATAGTTTATGATTTATAAACGAAGTAGTGCATTGTTTGCACAAGCAGAACAAGTTATACCAGGAGGTGTTAACTCTCCAGTTAGAGCATTTAAAGCAGTAGGCGGAACCCCAATTTTTGTAAAAGAAGCAAAAGGAGCCTATTTATATGATGAAGACGGAAACCAATTAATAGACTATATTAATTCATGGGGGCCAATGATATTAGGACATGCTTATGAGCCTGTAGTTAGTGCAGTAATAGAAAAGACTAAAAAAGGAACCTCTTTTGGTATGCCAACTCAGATAGAAACTGAAATTGCTGAACTAGCAGTTTCTATGGTGCCCAATATAGATAAAATTAGGTTTGTTAATTCTGGAACAGAAGCTTGTATGAGTGCTGTACGTTTGGCAAGAGGCTATACAGGAAAAGATAAAATAATAAAATTTTCGGGATGTTATCATGGGCATAGTGATTCCTTTTTAATACAAGCAGGCAGCGGCGCAGTAACGTTTGGCTCTCCTAATAGCCCTGGTGTAACTAAAGGCACTGCAAAAGACACATTACTTGCTAAATACAATGATTTAGATAATGTGGCAGCGCTTATTGAAGCTAATAAAAATGAAGTTGCTTGTATTATTATAGAACCAGTAGCTGGGAATATGGGATGTATTCCTCCTAAAAAAGGATTTTTAGAGGGCTTAAGAGATTTATGTGATAAACATGATGTTTTATTGATTTTTGATGAGGTTATGACGGGGTTTCGTTTGGCAAAAGGTGGCGCTCAAGAATTATTAGGGATTAATGCAGATATTGTTTGTTTTGGAAAAGTTATAGGAGGCGGATTACCGGTAGGGGCATTTGCAGCTAGAGAAGAGATTATGAATTACTTAGCGCCCTTGGGTCCGGTATATCAAGCAGGAACATTAAGTGGAAACCCATTGGCAATGGCTGCAGGTTTAGCAATGTTAACAGCATTAAATAATGATGATGTAATTTTTACAAGATTAGCAGAAAAAACAGAATATTTACATAAAGGATTATCTAATGTTTTAAATAAACATGGTGTAACCCATACTATAAATAGAGTAGGCTCTATGATTTCTGTTCATTTTGATGAAGGAGATGTTTTTGATTTTGAAACAGCAGCTAAAGGAAATAATGAAACATTTAAGCGTTTCTTTCATGGTATGTTAAATCAAGGTATATATATAGCGCCTAGTGCTTTTGAAACATGGTTTATTACAGATGCCTTAACTTATAATGATTTAGATAAAACAATAGCTGCATGCGATGCGGTTTTTAGTAATATGTAAGTTGCTAAAAAAAATAAGATAAACATTAACAAAAAAAAAGATTATCTAACTTAATAGATAATCTTTTTTTTATGTAGAAAAGTTAATCTGCTTTTATTTTTTTTGAGCAGCTCTTTGGCGTACTTGCATTCCCGTTCTATCAACTTTAGCTCCTGGTTGATCTGTAGCTATTAAATATCTATTATATAATGC
>NZ_JBSHNS010000311.1:0-4366 GCF_053601635.1 Pontimicrobium sp. MEBiC01747 | reverse complement strand
GTAACCCAAAGCCAAACCATAAATAATGGCACGCCAGAGTTAATAGTGAATAATAGCTACGACGACTTAGGCCAGCTGATAAACAAAAAAGTAGGAGGCGCTGTAGCTAATACAGCTAATACCTCCTCAGGATTACAAAGTGTAGATTATAAATACAATATTCGTGGATGGTTACGTCAAATTAACGATGTAGATAATTTAGGGAATGACCTCTTTGGTTTTAAATTAGGGTATAACACCCCGCAAACTGGAGCTACACCATTATACAATGGTAATATTAGCGAAACCCTATGGAAAACCAATAACCAAGATGATACTAATAGAGCCTACAGTTATACTTACGATGCTTTAAATAGAATCGAAAATGCCACTTATAAAATACATGTCTTTGGGCAATACGTAATACCACAATACGAATATACCTTAAACAATGTAGACTATGATAAAAATGGAAATATACTAGCATTATCAAGACAAGGTGCTACAGGAGAATATACTATAGACCAATTAATTTACACTTACGATATAGGTAATAAATTAATGGAAGTAAAAGACATTTATGGAGCAAACCCTAAAGGTTTTAACGATGGAAACACCACAGGAGACGATTACACTTACGATGCCAATGGGAATATGGTTAAAGACCTCAATAAAGATATTGGTGTTGCAGGAGAAAATGGAGCCCAAGGTATTACTTACAACCACTTAAATTTACCAACAAGTATCACTTTTAATAACGATGCTACCAAAACAATTTCGTATATTTATGATGCTACAGGTGTAAAACAAGCCAAAGTAGTAACCAATGGAAGTTCATTGACAACAACTAAGTATGCAGGTAACTTTATTTATGAAGAGACAAGTGCTGGAGAAGTATTAAAATTCTTTAACCACCCTGAAGGCTATGTACAACCAGATAATACTGGTGGCTTTGAGTATATCTACCAATACAAAGACCATTTAGGCAACATTAGGCTAAGTTATGGTGATATTGATGGAGATGGTATTATAGATATCGCTGATGACACCAATAATGATGGTGTTTTTGATACAGACATTGATGGGGATGGAGATTTAGATAGTGAGATTATTGAAGAAAATAATTACTATCCCTTTGGACTGAAACACGAAGGGTATAATGACGTAATTCAAGGAGACCATCATCCTTATGGTTACAACGGAAAAGAAGAACAAAAGGAATTTGATATAGATTGGTATGATTTTAGTGCTAGAAATTATAATCCAGCTATTGGACGTTGGATGAATATTGATCCTCTTTCTGAAAAAATGAGACGACACAGCCCTTATAATTATGCTTACAATAATCCAATTTATTGGGTTGATCCAGATGGAATGAAACCTTTAGATGATTACTTTAGTAGAAGTGGTAAATATTTAGGATCAGATAATGCTGAAACAGATAGAGTAAGAATAATAGATGAGAGTGTTTGGAATGATAATAAAACTATTAATAATGAAGGAGAGGAGACAATTAATCATGAAGTTGGTAGTGAGAATTCAGTAGCATTTTCTGAATCTAATTTGAGTACAGAACAAGAGCTAGAGGTATATCAGCATTATAATCCTACGGATTTAACATTAAAAGCAGACACTGAATCAGAAGCTGGAGGAGCAGCATTTGTCGCAGAACTATATAGTGATGACTCCACAAAAGAATACATGGAAGTCAACACCGAGGGTAACAAAAAAGGAGTAAAAGTTGCAGATGATGCAAATGCTATAAAGAGTAATTTTATTCACGAAGAAGTTCATTATGAAGACTATAAAGAAGTCGGATTTGATGCTTATTTTGATATGCCTAAAGCTAATAAAGAAAAAAGAGCTGTAGCAACCCAAATGAAACACTCAACTTTTCCTAAAACTTCTGGACGTTTTCAAAGAGCAGTTATAAGGTACGGAGTTAGATATGGTTTACAAAGACCCGTGAATAAAATAAATACTATCAAAAATACCACTATTAAATTATGAAAAGTATACTAATATTTATATTCATTATATTAAGTATTAATAGTTATTCTCAAAAGCTAACTATTGAAGAATTAATTGTATCAGATATAAAGTATGAAAATAATTCTAAAATCATTAATGAAGGAAATGGTAATGGCCCACATATTAGAGTTGTATTAACTTTATATAATGATACTAATAAAGATATTTTTTTAGATATTAATTCTGCTAAAATAGAACTTTATTATAAAAAAAATGGAATAAAATATAGTGGAGAAATGATATGGGATCCTGTTTTTAATCCTGATAAAGAAAAAGTTTCTCCAAATACTGTTGTTAATCTTGAGACTAGTACGTATATATTTTTAGGTACAGATATATGGAAAGAAAAAAAGACTGATTATACATTAGAGTTATTAGAAGTACTACCTACATTAAAAATGAAGTATATTGATAAAAATTATCAATTATTAAGTATTGATATCAAAAATGTAAAAATAAAGGGTAGTCGGTGGTAATGTAGTAAACTGGTGCTTTTGAAAATTAAAACAATTTTTGGTTTGATTATCAGTAAATTATAAAAATAATAAGCTCTCTAAAGAGGGCTTATTATCGTTCTTTGAAATAGTGAAAGTTTCTTAAACCTCTTGTAATAAGGGTTTGATAACTATACGTGTAGTAAATTGGTGCTTGATAATATTTATAATAATGAATTGTAGAAATTGTACCCAAGACACCTGTATTAAAAAAGGAAAACGAAATGGGAAACAGCGTTATTACTGTAAAAGTTGTTCAACTTCATTTCAAGAAAGTTATAGTTATAATGCTTATAAACAAACAACAGATAAGTTAATAAAGGATTTGCTTAAAGAAAGTTGTGGAGTAAGAAGTATCGCTAGAATAATAGGGATATCTACAAAAACAGTTTTAGCTAAAATGTTACGAATAGCAAACAGAATAAAAGAACCTTATTTTAATAAATTAGGTTGCTCTTTTGAAATGGATGAATTATTTGTAAAAATAGCTAATGGACATAAAAAGAATTGGGTTATACATGCAATAGAAAAGGAAACAAGGGCAGTAATAAGTTTTTTTGTGAGTAATAATGTTAGAAAAGAAAGTATACAAAGAGTAAGTGATAAATTACTATTACTACATCCAAAATATATTTATACAGATGGTTTACCAACATATAAAAGTTTAATCCCTAAAAAGATTCATAAAGTATTTCAATATAAAACAAATCGTATTGAACGAAAAAACCTAACATTGCGAACACATATTAAGAGATTAAGCAGAAAAACAATATGCTTTTCAAGAAAAGAAAAGTATCTTGAAGCGCATTTAAGGATTTATTTTTGGGGATAGTAATTCAAAATTTAAAATTCTTAGTAAAAGCAAGCGTTCTTTAAAAATACTGTAATAAAAGGAATTAAGGGAGGTAGTTTTTTAGTGAAACAGCAAAAAAATCATCTTAGACTATTATCCTTTTGGTCTCAAACATAAAGGGTATAATGACGTAGTTACTTCAACAAATCCTGCACTTGATTTTAAATATAACGGAAAAGAGTTTGAAGAGGATTTAGGATATAATGTTTACGATTATCAAGCTAGACATTATGATCCTGCAATTGGTAGATGGCTACAGTTAGACCCTCTTGCGGAACAAATGCGTAGACACTCTACATATAACTATGCTTTTGATAATCCTGTATTTTTTATTGATCCTGATGGAATGGCTCCAGCTGCTCCTGATTGGATTCGAAGAGAAGGATCAGATGGAACAATTACTTATGAAGCCGAAGCTGGGGATAGTGCTTGGTCGTTATTTACACAACATGGAGAAACAGATGGATTTACTGCAAAACAAGCTAATGACATGGTTGAGAGCCAACTTGGAGAAAACTATATAGGCGATGATGGTGGTTTAAAATCTGATGTTGAAGTTAGAGATATTGTCTCAATGGAAGGAGGTTCAAATGAAATTGAACCAACAGAAATACTTCCAGAAGGCACCGATAGTGGATTAGGAGATGGACCTGACCCTAGAATTTATGCTTATTACGAAGCATTAGATAATCCTAGTGAAACAACTAAATCTATTAATAAAAAAATAGATTCTTTATCTGAAGAAATTACAAGATCATATCACTTAGCGGATGATAAAAACTATTTCAATGGTATGGATAATAAATGGTTGAAATTTGATGCTAATGAAGGAGCAGCAGGAAGAAATGCAGCTCATGCTCTTAGTGCTTCAAGAAACGAAAACGATAGTGTAAATAATGTTAAAAAGCGTAAAAAATTAAAACATAAAAGAGATTCAATAATTTTTAGTATAATTGATAAATTATGAAAGTATTTATAGTGTTTATAGTATTTATTTTTTTTAGTTGTA